>CBDTVA010000057.1:0-11363 GCA_965363935.1 uncultured Gammaproteobacteria bacterium
CTTAATCTTCAGCACCTAAGACTCTTTCGTTACGATGCCAACTGATTATTTTAGGATAATGGTAATTTGATATCAAAATAAATTTGTAAATGTCCCAGGAACCTGTAGTTTCTCATTGCGGAATTTTTAAAAAAATGACTACTGAAAGATTCATGATATGGAAAAAAAAATGTCTAGCGTATTTGTCAGCATTTTGAGTATTGTAGCGGCCCTGAACATTGCAATATTCTTTTTACAACCCGGCATGGTCTTTTTTCCTTACCGGGGCATAAATGAAACACCTGCGGACTGGGGGTTGCACTATGAGGATGTTTTGTTCCGTACATCAGACGATATCCAGTTACATGGCTGGTATATTCCCCATCCTGATGCAAAATTGACCGTGCTTTTTTTTCATGGCAATGCCGGCAATATTTCCCACCGAGGTGATTCCGTTAAAATTTTCCATCGCCTCGGACTCAATGTGTTTATTTCTGATTATCGGGGTTATGGCAGAAGTGAAGGCAAACCCAGTGAAGCCGGCCTTTATGAAGATGCTCACAGTGCCTGGCGTTATCTATTATCAGTAAGAGGCGTGCAGAGGGAAAATATTATTCTATTTGGCCGGTCTCTGGGGGGGGCTGTTGCTACAAAACTGGCAGCAGATGTGCAGCCAGGTGCGTTGATTCTTGAATCGGCTTTTAGCTCCGCAGAAGATATGGCTAAATCTATCCTGCCAGGATTATCATGGCTGGTTTATTTACGTTTTAATTTTGATAATATAGCGATGATTAAACGGGTTTATTGTCCTTTGCTGGTTATGCACAGCCCGGATGATGAAATCATTCCCTTTGAGTTGGGTGAAAAAGTGTTTCTTGCAGCCAACAGACCAAAAAAATTTATCCAGTTACAGGGCAGCCACAATAGCGGATTTTTACAAAGTCAGCCAGATTATGAGCTTAGTCTTGAAAACTTTATACTGACGCTGGATGCTAAACTATAAAAAGCACATCTATGAGATGTTTATTGGGTGAAAACTAGTAAACAAATTTCAGGTGGGGTCTATTTTTTGGGAAAACTATAAGCTGTCCCAGCTGATGAGATTAAAGAGTATAGTTGCTCCAAAGCTGCTCTCCCTTGCGTCTGTATACCTTACGTCTGGCATCATCCATCCGAACAGAAGCTCTGCGCTCTTTGGTGCGTCTTTCTTCGTGGCGCCGATTCACTACCCCCTGATATTCGCAGGTGCAGTTGCCAGCGGTACAACCACGTAATGGCAATAAAGGTGCGTCTTGAAACAGAAAACCTTTACCAATAAGTTCTGTGGAAGCTCTGCAACCGCAGCGGGTAATAAGCACAGAATAATAGGTATCGCATTGTGCTAACTTGTGTAATTTTTCTTTGCAGGTCAAAGGAATCCGGGGCTTGTTTCTAACAATGGTCTGTTTGTTGTTACCAAAAAGCCAGTTCATTGTGCGCCTCCTGTTTGAGTAATAGCGGTATAATAAATACAGCAAAAGTCATAAACTATGTTACAGCGGTTACAGCGGAATAACTGACTACAGCGGATAAACAAGTATATTTTAAATTATAGAAACTATAACACTGAAATGTATATTAGGGTATCCTATAGTTTTTAAAGGGTAAGTTTTTAAAAGGTAAATAGGAGAATGAGTCTGTGGATCCGCCTTTCCTGTTGTCAATAACGGCCTTGTTTTCTTTTCGGCCTAAACTGTAGAATAATACAACCATGGTAAAAGTACAACGAATCGTGCTGGATGTTTTAAAGCCTCATTCACCCAATGGGCTTGAGTTTTCGATGCAATTGGCCGAAAAGTGTCCTGCTTGCCGGTTTAATTTTAAAGTCGTCGGAGTCGATGAAAAAACTGAGACCGTCATTATTATTATTGAGTCTGACAATATTCCTTATGAGCATGTTGCTGATGCAATAACCTCTATGGGTGGTTCGATTCATAGTATTGATGAAGTGGAAGTTATAGGAATAGATGATGAAGAAGCTTCTTTAACGTAAACTGATGTTTAAGCGATTTCAATTACTCTTCAGCATTTCCCGTTCCAATCTTATTGCGCGACGCTACTTTGTGGTGAATGGTTTTGATGGCGCACTCACCATGCTGGGTTTATTAATGGGGTTTTATGTCAGCAATGGCGTTGCGCTGCAGATGGTTATTACCGCCTGCATGGGGACTGCAATAGCGCTGGCGGTCAGTGGTGTCAGCAGCGCCTATATCAGCGAGTCGGCGGAAAAGAAACAGGAACTGAAAGAACTTGAAGATGCCATGGTGGCTGATTTGCAGGAATCGGCTCATGGACAGGCAGCCCGTTTTATGCCCTTTATAATTGCAGTAGTAAACGGCATGGCACCTTTACTTTTTGCGCTGATTATTATGACGCCACTGGTTCTGGAAAACTGGCAACCGGGGCTGATAGCTTATCCTGTTGAGACCGCTGTGCTTGTTGCTTTTATACTGATTTTCCTGCTGGGGGTATTCATAGGGAAAATTAGTGACAGCTTTTGGTTATGGGCTGGCCTGCGAGCCCTATTGATTGCATTTATTACCAGTTTATTGATCTATGTTGTCGGTCTTGCCTGAATTAATCAAAAACCTCATCTCCGGTCGGTTCGACATGTGTTGCCTGATTCATCTCCTGTCGAAATCTGGATAGTTCTAAATACATTCTCTTGCGTGCGCGGCTCTGATTGCCCAGCGGCCGGTGCTCCGGCAGGCAATGCCAGGGATTCATTTTAAGACGCTTAGCAAATTCAAATTGTGCCTCGGAAGCAAATTCCTGTTTTGGTATATGCACTGTAGCGGCCGGGATAAAAGGGGAAAGCTTTTCCGGCCAGCGTACCGCGGCATTTTCAATCGGCATTAGATGCGCATCGGTCTGAATCTGGATCATCAGGTCAAATTCGACATCTTTTTCAGCCAGTGTTTTGATCATGTTTTCTCGCAGGTAGTTAAATGGGGGAGTGCCGAAAGGCAGACCGGGTATTTTTTTATGCACTTTTGTTTTAGGCACGAAAGAATACATCATAGCCTGACCTTCGCCCAGAAGATAAGGCACACAACTCCAGTAACGCTGGCCCAGAGGATTGTACTGGGTTTCATTCCACAAACTTTGCATGAAGAAATCAAGAAGATGCGTATCTTTTGGGTTGATAAAATAATACAGTGTCATATCCACCAGGCTCCAGTACTGCAGTTTGGTATTTTCCCGGCTGTTTGGGGTGACAAATGTCGGCGTGGTAACGGTGATAAAATCCTGAGTGAGTTTTTCTTCATCCATGAGTTTTTCACCGGGTATACCCATCAGTTTTACCGCCATGCTCATAAAACCGACATCGTTAATATCGGAAGGTACATCAGGTCCCGGACCGGAGTATCGTACATAGGCCTGGTAGCTGCCCGGGCTGGCAAAAACACCCTTGCGACAATGCTCCGGGAGATCATCCCGAATGGTTACCGTAGCTCGTAAAATACCGTGTGTTTTAGTATTTCCGCCACGCTCATAGCCGCCCGGCTTGAAACGTCCACGCATTTGATCGGCCATAAGGTCGATAATTTTATCCAGGCTTTGTTGTTCGTCCGGATCGATGGTTTCCTCGGCCAGTTGCAGACCCTGGTCCTTGCGTTGCAGGTTGACAAAAAACTGGATAAGCCGGGCACCTGGCTCACGCAAGAGAGCGTTCCATTGTGAGCGAAACCAGGGTTCCAGCCTGCGTTCAATGTGTAATAGTTGAACAAGAATAGTGTGAATAAATTTCAGTATTCGGGTCTTGATGGTCATGATGAATTATCGCCCTCGTTGATGGGTAAGGCTGTAATGTATTTTAATGCGCTTAAACCGGGCATAAAGAAATAACCGCCACCACGCACACGTATAAACTGCGGAAGATGAGCGGTTTTCTGCATCGGTCCCATTGCCTCCGGACGATTAAAATGCGCAGTGCTGCTGCCACTCAGCAATGGCTCTCGATTGCCTAGTAACGGATCACTTTCCTGTTGAACTCCTGCGAACTTGCTGCTCATAGTCCAGGCATTTTGAACAAACTCAAACTGACGGGATATATTTCCCACCAGGCAGATAAACTGCAGGCCGCGCTCGGCTGCAGGGGCATCCGTTTTAACGGCGTCTTCCGGGATAAGGACTGGACCATAGCTGCGACCACGACGCAGTAGTCGATGGAAGCGCGTAGAGGCAACCAGATCTTCATCAGGACGATTTGATGCAAAACCCAATATTTTAATCAGTCTGCTAATAAAACCGGTGACACCGGGAGGGAAGTCACCAGTACGAGGGTTTGATCTGCGAATATGTGCACCGAAAGGGCATTGCTGTCCGTCCAGATCAAGCTTATAGGTAAAGTGGTTATCCTGATTTTTCTGGTCAATACCGGGTATCTGTTCAATATCTGCTGGAACGAGCGGCGTACCATCACGTTTTCTACCGACCATGGATGCGGCCAGTTGTTCGCGTTTTTCTGGTTTTGAGTCGGTCACTTTATCGAGAAATTGCCAGAAGCCGGGGACATCCTGGTCCAGTTGTCGTATCACCAGGTACGAACCATTACGGCCAAGATCTTTCAGTGAGGGCTCGTCTAAGGCATTGGGAAGTCCGGCTGCGAGCCTGTCTTGCTGCGGATCGATCAGTGGCCGGTTGGTGTACTTACCATACTCATTGGGATAACCCAGCACCACTTCACCGACAGCCAATGAATTCGAATAGCTATCGCGGGCATGCAAATCCGTGCTTTGCTGATGAGCCCAGTCAATGTTTGGCTGACTGACGCCGTCTGCAAATCCGAAGGGTTCAATCGCGCCAATATCCAGGGTAGGCAATAGAGCCTGTAACTGAAATGCCTGCGAAAACAGTTCCCCTTCGACGCTTTTTCTCCAGGCGGTTATGCCATCTTTTCTGGCATAGAGCAATAATAGAAGGTGTGGTATCTGCGCGGTATCGCCACCCCAGTCCCAATGTTCCGGTGCATTGTCGGTAATATCACCAAGACGGCGGGAGCGGCTTTCATCACCCGCCATGCCAACGATGAATTCATCAGAGAAATCTGCTAAAACGGACTCTCTCAGTCCCAGTGTACGCAGACCTGCGACAGAAAAAGCGATTTGCAAGGCCGTATCAGGCGGCGGTTTTGTCGCACCTGCATTGTTGATGGGTGCTGTATTCAGCCACTGTTTGGCTGCCTGCGTATTGACAATGTTCAGTAACATGAAACAGGTGTCGGTTAATTTACCGTGGCTATAACGCAGCAGCCCCTGCAGGTCGTCAAATTCAAACTGGTTTGAATGCTTCATCAGCACAATCCTTCTTTAGAACAAAGAGTTCAGAACAAAGAGTTCAGATCAGGCTCAGCCAGGTACGGATTTCTGCATCGCTGGACTGGCGAACTTCCACTCCCTGGCGAATACGGCTGTTACGCGATAATTCGTAGGCAGTGATATCCGGATAAGCTTTGTACCAGACTTCTGAGGGTAATTGATGCCGTCTGAGCGTGTATTTAAATTTCTGTTCATGTTCTGCACCACCTTTAATCAGCCATCTCGTTGCGGGATAGCCCACACCGTTACTGAAGACAAGATTTAATCCCCAGGCGACTTTGTTAATAAAATCGTCCATGTAGCTCTCCAGACTGCCGTCATAATTGCTGGCAAAAAAAACTCTGCGGTTGTTGTCCATAAGAACCCAACGGGCAAAATGAATGGTTCTTACGCGGGTGAGAAAATTGCGGTTATAAATATGTCTGACCGAGTAGTTGAGTAATAAGAGAGCAAACTTAAGGATAAACAAACGAAAAATACCCGGCTTTATATCACCGAAGACATTGAACTGGTTGGTTATATACCGGTCTTCCTGCACCGACAGTTCTCGTACATGTTGTTGTTCAGGTCGGATAACAAGCTCAGGATCCGAGCGCTCCAGCATGCGTAAACGCCAGGCTAGAAAGGGTGTGGCGAGCAGAAATAATGGTGACAGCAATAGCAGGAGTAATGGAATGCCAAGCTTGTGCAGCAGATTACGTACTTTCCATCCACCCGGCGTTGCTTCCTCTGGTGTCAGGCTGAGTCTTCCGGCATGCTTTTCCAGCTCAACATAAGACAGTAGCTTTTGTCGTAAAGCACGGGTGTCGTCCCGGCCAACCTCAGCGACGATTTCCTGTAAATAGACAGACAGGCTTTGGTGCAATGCCGCTTCTTCATGAACCTGTGTGACGGTTCGCCCAAGTGTGTTAATGTAATTAGCCTCTGGCTGGATATTATGCACTTTCATCCATGTCAGCAGGTCATTGTTTTGATCAAAACCTTCACAAAAGGAAAAAATTTTATTCAAACCGGGCCCGGCTCGAACTGCGAGTAAAGCAAGAAATGAACTCATATCGCCATCACAATCACCGAGAAAAGCCAATGAAGGCTGCCAGGGACGTGGTGTTAATCCATGTGCAGTGATTTCCTCTGCGGTCTTTGCTTGCAGAATCACAAAACGGGCAACGTGCAAACCCGCAAACTGAGCGAATGGCAACAGGCTGTTACCAGGATCAGCCTGGCCGATGCTTTTGTTCATAGTGGCCAGCAGGGTACGCAGGTTTTCTAACTGGCCATCTCGCACAATTGCAACAATCATAAAGGTAGACTGAGGTGTCATGCTTTAAGTCTCATGCTGAACATTTACCGGACTCCTTATTCGATGTTAACCCGAGTAAGAGCAAAATCCAGGACGCGCTTCTTTCCCCACCAAACTTTGCCAAGATAAACTCCAGGTTCAATTTCGCGAATTTCATCCCGGATCACTTTGGCAAAGAATGAAGTCCTGGAATAATCAATGACAATGGTGTCTTTTCCATCGAGCCAGCTCTTGTCACGATATACTTTGGCGACGATAAATGTGGCACTGAACGGTGTTATCTTATTGACCAGAATTCCCGCCTGGCCATCCGGACAAAACAAGTCGAATACTTTACCCTGCCAGGCTAAGAGACGTGCAAACGCGGCGACTGTTTTTGAGAAAATTGAACCCGTAAGGATTGCCGTACCACGTGTATCACCACGGGGTATGTCTCCCGGTTTGGCTTCGCGATAGATGCCATCAAGTTCCTCACGTGATTTGTTCAACCAGGTTTTTACTGTGTTATGCATGTTTGTTACTCCTTGTTGCGCAGCTTGGCAGCGTTTGAGTAAACCTGGCGGCGTACCTCATTCATCCTTCCCAGTGGTTTGTGTGCAGTGAGGCTTTGCCAGGGATTAAAGCTACTGCGCTCGCAGTTCTCCAGTGCTTGCGGATTATCGAAGTTCTGATCCTCAATGGTGATCGTAGCCACTGTCTGAAATGGTGAAACCTCTTCATCCCAGATAACTGAGGCATCTTCAATAGGCATGGATTTCGGGTCGGTCTGCTTTTGCAGCGCAAAATGAAAACAGGCAGAACCATGCTGCAGATGGGATTTTATGGCGCCACGCAACTGGTTTTCGCCTGCGTTCACGACCTTTGTGGTGGTATAGTCTGAACAGGGTAATAGTGAATATTTGACCGCCTGATCACCCGTTTCGCCAAGGCGGAAGGGGACAGTACTCCAGTAGCGGATATCAAGTGGACTGAAATGTTTTTTTCGGGCTTTGATAACAATCCACAGTGATTTCAGATGCGAATCGAAGGGGTTCAGAAAAAAACTTAGTTTCTTATCCTCTTGACGTGCGCGTATAAAGCTTAAAAATTCCTCTGGGGTTGCCACAAAAAGTGCGGGATAACTGTTTAACACGAAATCCTGAAAACCCGGTTCACCCCAGATTACCGGTCCCTGCACATTGGACACTCTAATCGATAATCCGCGAATATCTTTTTGCGAATCATCCCGGCTGGTCGCGTTGGCAAATCGCAGCATGGCCGCATAGCTTTGGGCTTGTGCAAAGATGCCGTGTTTCAGTTCCCCGGGAATATCGTCATGAACACGAAATTGCGCATTGACACAGGCAACGGTTTTCGGTTGATTAAATCTGGGGATAATATTATTTTCGCTTTCAGCCAGGGTAATGGCTTCAACACGCTGGCTCATCTCTGCAACCAGCTGATCAATTGTTGCTTCATTTTCCTGGCTGGCACACCCTGATATGAGCATGGCCAGCAATATGAATAAACCTTTACCTTGAAAACGACAGGGTCTGTTTTGTTGTTGTTTATGCATCATTCAGAACCCCGTTATTTTTTTGTAAAGGCAGGATCGGACTCTGCACCCGGACGTGGTTTCCAGGCCAGACTATAGTATTCACCTCTGTCCCGTGCCCAGGGATCAAAGACATTTTTAACCTGCAGGAGTTCGTCCTTGAGTTCTGGTATATTGCGCAGCATAATCCGTTTGAGCGGAGAGACATACATAGTATGACCATTGATTTTTTCCGGTTCCAGACAGGACTTTTTGTCATCGGCCCCGGTGCTGACCGGGTAGGGACAGTCAGATAGCAAACCATCATTCATGACCCAGTCATAACCCAGGCTGGAATAAAACTCCGGGCGGAAGCTGGAGGTGAAGAATCGGTCGCTGAACAATCTGCGTGACGCATTGATGATAAAGATATGGAATTGTGTTTCGGAAATGGCAAAGCCGTGAGGCCGTGTATATTCAGCCAGCCAGCCAACGATATTATCAATGTCTTCGATATTATCGACTTGTGAACCGTCCGGATATCCAAGACAATCATTGATAAAATTGCCATCGGCATTACGCTGCACTTTAGAGATGATTTTGCTGGCATTACAGGTGTGGGTACCATAAATCTCACGCATGCGTGTAACGGTTTCTTCCTGGTGCTTACGCCAGGGATCATCTTTGTCCAGATGTTGATCAACGAAGTCATCAAAGCTGGTCAGTGTCTTGAGGCCTATTTGACGGCGGAATTCATTAAATCTTGGCACCCCGCGTTCACGATCGCGGATCAGATCCAGTGCGACAATATCGAGTTTTTTACTTTTCGAATTCAGATGCGGCATTGGCAGGTTCTGCAGAAACAAAGGTTGATTTCGCAGATGCAGCAGTCCCAGACGTTGCCGACCCATGCTTAATGCCCAGTTTTCAATGCCGCGTTGATGCATAAGTTCTGTGGCACCGCCCCTGGCGGTATTAACGACAGGTATTTTTAAGGTTATTTTATTAGGGTTGTGTGATTCGCGAAATTCAATCAAATCAGGCGCCAGCGCATGTAAACGATAAACGGAGGTAAACTCTTCCGGAAAATTAAAGGGTGAACCAAAATGGTTGATCCCTCCGTTGACATCTTCTTCAAGGTTTCTCATGTCCCAGGCGTCATGTTTCCACCAGAGTATACCCTCGGGTTTTTTGTTGCCCAGGCCGAATATACCGGCACCTGAAGCAAGCACTGAGTAAATGGAGTTGGCTTTTTTTGCATTGCCTGAATCAGCAATATCGCCAGCTACTTTTGCTGAAGCCTTGCTGAATAAATTCTCATCTTTGTCGAAAATACGCCGGAGAATTTTTGAGACACGATCTTCCTCATGGTTGAACAGGCCGTACCAGTTGGAGTTCATGCCGGCAAACAAAGGCTCGTCATAGAGTAACTGCGTAGTCCATTCAATGGTGTGAATTTTGGCGATTTCAGCAGCTACAACCAGTCGGGCAGCTTGAAAAAGACGTTCATCACTAACATCCTTTAAAGTGATGACTTTGTCCGGACTGTCCGGATTACGCATTCCTGAGTCAGCATCCGGCGTCTGTTTCTGCAGTTCGCGGAATTTTGTCACGAAATAATTATGTTCGCGGGTAAAGAGGTTGTGATAAAAACTGGTACCGATATTCCAGTTTGCCGGGAAACCGGCAGCCTCCTGCCCCAGCCATTGAGGTTGCACCGGACAGTCTTCCGAGTAACTTTCGCAGCTTGGTAACAGAGGCAGATAATTATTTTTTAAGAGTAATTTAGCCGGATCGTCCGGATCGCGCTGTACACGTTTTAGAGAAAGCTCATCATGGCCATATATCTGCGAGGCATCCCACCAGGCAGTAATAAGATTTCCAGTGGTTTTAGGAGCCCTTTTATTGTAGCTCTGTCCAGCGTGTTTGAATGTTCCCGCTGCTGCTGTGTCTTTATACAAAGACGGTTCGCGGCGATCATCTTCACGGCATCCGAGTGCACGGGCTTCTTCCGACAGACAGCCGACAGTGTCAAGTTCCGGTGTGTTACGGCCTTCAAAGGTATGTGAAAACCAGTCATGTGTCATGAATTGAATCCAGAATGCCGCCAGCACATTGAAAAAAGGTGCTTTTATATAATCGCAGTCAGCATCCACTGAATAATTCTTACCACCAAGACCCTGGTTGCATCCGTTGCCTTCAGTTTGCTCCCGGGTAAATAACTTTCTGCTGATTAACTGAGGGTCGGGCTTTAGTAAACCAATTCGTTTGCCGTGCCGGTTCTGTGTCAATTCGTTCAGACCAAGCCGTGGAAAGGTGGCATCAAACTGCATATTGCGTCCAAATGGCATCCCGGAAGAACCCATTAATGGATTGCGCAAATCATTGCAAATGCCCGTCAGTGTTCGATGGGTTATTAAATCGCCTTTACAGAGTTGTTTACCATCGCCGCCCACGTCCTGATAGTGTTTGTGCTTTGCAGGCAGACGCATCTCATCCCAGTATTTCAGGGTTGGACCTGGCTGGCCATCTCTGCCGGTTATATATTGTTCATAGGTATTTTGATCAAACAGGTTAAATTTAATCAGTTCCATTCGCTGATATTCCAGATCGAGCAGTGCGCCGTCAACACCTCGTCCATTGGGGCTCAGATGTTCGCCGAGTTTGGTAATAGCCTCACGTCCCTCGTGTTTACTACTGGCATCACCCGCTGCATAATAATTTTGCCAGTCTACCCAGGGTGTGTTGAGATATTTTGCCGCCTTCTCGCCGCCGCGACAGCGGGCGGTATCCTCCTGAACTTTTCCCATAAATCGTTTAGAGCGGTCATCTGCTATCCTCAATAAACCGCTTTTTGCGGTGTCAATGCAGGCCTGTGTATCATTTTCTGCTTTAGTAACCAGAGAATAGCCGAGCAATAATGGCAGCAGCATGCCAGGTACGGAAATCCACCGTAGTGTGATAGTGGGTAGATAGTTTTTCATGTTTCACTCCTTTCATATTTCAAATTCCATTGATTATTCTGAAGTGACGATTGAATTGTGAACCATAACCGCCAGTCTTTGCCTAACATTCCTGCGAGCATATTTTGCAAACCAAATAACTTTATTTGGTTTTTGTACTAACTATAGGACATGGTTAAAAGAATACAAGACTATTTTACTGGGATAATAGTAAAGTAAAATGCAAATGTAGGACAGATATTACATTG
>CBDTVA010000058.1:0-11362 GCA_965363935.1 uncultured Gammaproteobacteria bacterium
CCACCTGTAAACTCTGTCCATCAAGTCCGTATTCTTCAAGCAGAGAATTGACGTCAGCAAATAGATTCTGGTCGTGAAGCTGAAGTGGCGAAACATTGACTGAAACCTTAAAATCCCTCTGGTATTTTTTCTGCCACCTGGCTGTTTGAGCTATGGATTCACGAAGCACATAATCACCAATACCCGTGATAAGCCCTGTTTGCTCAGTAATGGGAATGAATTCATCTGGACCAACCGCTCCCAGGCGCTCACTATTCCAACGCAGTAGCACTTCTGCCCCGGTGATGTCCATTGTTTGAATATCAACAACCGGCTGGTAAACAAGGTAAAATTCTCTTCTGGCCAGAGCATGGTGCAGTTGCTCCTCCATCTCAAGCCGACGTTGAATACCGGTATTTAATTCCTGGGTGAAAAAATGATAGGTATTGCGTCCGGACTGTTTAGATTCATACATGGCAATATCGGCATTACGTAACAGTTCTGCGCTACGTTCACTATCACGCGGATAGACTGCAATACCAATACTCGTGGTCAAAATTACCTCATGTCCCTCAATCTTAAACGGATGTCGAAAAGTTTCCAGAATTGTTTCAGCTACCGGCCGGGCATCAAGCTCTTTGTTCAAATTAGCCAGTAAAACAATAAATTCATCACCGCCCAGACGGCCGACTGTGTCCTCATCCCGCAGGCAGGCTGACAATCGTTGGGCAGATTCCACAAGTAATTTATCACCCATTTCATGGCCCAGCATATCGTTCACTTTCTTAAAACCGTCAAGATCGATAAATAATACCGACGCCACGCACTTATAACGTGCAGCATTACGCAGTAATTGTTCCAGTCGATCCATAGCCAGAAAACGGTTTGGTAATCCCGTTAGCATATCGTAGTGGGCCTGATAAATAATTTTCTGATCCTGTTGCTTGCGTTCAGTAATATCGCTGAAGGAAACCACTGCGCCTACAATCCTGTCCGCCTGTTTTACCGGGTGAGCCCTGTACTCTACCGGAATGCTGTTTTTGTCGGCACGCCAGAACACTTCATTATTAGTATGCACCACCTGATCACTTTGCGTTGTTTTGAAAATTAAACTTTTGTCTTGTGGATAAGGCTCACCACCGGCATAACAATGCTGTAGAGTGGTATGCATATTTTGTCCTATCAATTCCTGTTCTTTACTGTAACCCAGGAGTTTAAGTGCCGAAGCGTTACAAAAAGTGCATTTACCTCCTGTATCGATACCAAATATGCCTTCACCAGTAGAGTTTAATATCAGTTGCAAAGATTCATTTGAATGCTGCAGCGCCTGCTCGGCCGATATACGGCTGGATAATTGGCCGCCCAGGCTCTGCATGCTTTGTTCAAGCATCTCAGCCATGTGATTAAACGCCAGGGACAGCTCCCCTATCTCGCTGCTGTCTCGCAGTGTACTTCTCGTGCTGTACTCACCGCTGGCCAGTTGTTGACTGGCACGCACCAGTTCAGTAACAGGATGCGTGATTTTCCGTGACACAACCCAGGCGACCAGAAAGGTGAAAACTATCGCCACCAGGGCTATAAAGAGTGTTGTCTTTAGAATATTGAAATTCTGGCTACGAAAAATCTCCCTCGGTATACTTAGCGCCACAGTAAGAAAAGGTTGTCCCGCTGGTGATACTCCAGGATATAAATCACGCCTGGCAATAGCGCTGCTTTTGCCTGCCAGAGTGCCTGCAAGAGTGCCTGCCTGAACACCCCCGGCTTCAGATCGTGGATCATGCTGCGGTATATCATATGCAGGTTTTACTATAACCTCACCCTCTGGTGTGAGCAGCCAGGCAATGGGATATCCATAAGTGCGAATGGCAGCCAGTGATTCAATATAAGATGACAGATCACACTCTATCACCAGAGCGCCGCCAAACCCGCCAATCTCCGGTTCAGGCTTGGCAATAGCAGCATAAAAAAGAAACTGACCCTGTTCCACTTTAAACGGCTGCGAGAACAGAATCTGTTGAGATGCACCCTGTTTTAACTGGGTAAATATTTTTTTTAATTCCGCCTGTATACTATTACCACTATAGGCCGTAGTAATGGAATGATAATTCCGGCGACGTATACGCCCTTCCACGACGATATTTTCTACACCAAAGGCATCAATAAAACGAATCGAACGATAAAATTCCGGACGGGAACGAATAAGTTGCGAGAACTGTTTTTCTATATCAAAACGAACCAGAGTCGACTGTTCTTTTTGAAACATGAGAAAGTTATTCATTGAGGGTGTGCTCACCAACATCTTCAGATTACTCTGCAGTGGTGACTGATACCCGGTTTCAAACAGTGATACACTCTCCCTCAGTGAGTTCATAAGCTGTTCGTTAAGCCTTTTTTCCGTGGCCTGACGGGCGTATTCATAGTAGAACATTCCAATCAGCACAATGATCAGCAAACTGGACGAGACAAAGTACACAAACAGCCTGACAAAGATAGATTGTCGATTTTTCCATCTTATCCTGGAAGTAAAAGCAAAGGTGAGAATCGAGCTTTTTTTCACTCTGTTTCCCTGTGTTTCCATGCAGCACTCTCATCGATAACCTGGTCAATAAGATCAGAATGTTGCTCGATAATCTCTTCAACCCCCAACATTCTGGCCCGCCAGCGGTTTACAATAAACGCTCCTCGTTCCGGTGCATAGCTGGCAATCTCGCCTGCTTTCTTCACTCCCGACAGGATCAAATGAGCTACCCTGACCGCTTCATAGCCTTGTTTAAATGCTGAATCATCGACTGTTGATAAAAGTCCCTCTTTCACTATAAAGCTGCTGGGGGCTATTTCAGGTTTACGGATATTCTCCAGGTACCAGGCGGCCACGTCCAGATTACTGACATTCCTGCCCTGATCATCCTTTAAAGTATGGTGAGTCGAAATGTAAAAGGCATCCACAAGCTTCTGTAAAGCAAGGGCTTCCCTTTTCCAGTGACTGAATGAATTGGTGATCACCACTTTAACAATATGTACCTCAAGACGGCCTTCATCAGCGTAGCGTTTGATTTTTTTTGCATGACTGCGACCCGTTGGAGAATCATCCGATAACACTGCAATTGTCTGAATAGAGGGAAACAGTTTTTTCAAAGAACGAACACTGTCAAAGTAATAACCTGCCTGGTAGATTCCTGTGATGTTATGGCCGGGATTTTCAACTGAGTCAAGCAGACCATATTTTAGTGGCAGCCCATTAACACCCCAGAAAACAACCGGGGTTTCACTATCAAGATAGTGGTTGCCCATATAATTGGCCGCATTATCATCGCCCAGTAAAATAATATCCGGGGAAAACCGGGCAATGTCTGAGGTCACACGAGCGAGTGTCGCAGCGATTTCTGGCCGGCTGTTTTTGCGTTTGGTGTCCATCCACCACTTTTTGACCACCGCTCGATTACTCTCAATTGCATAGTTTTTACTGTATGTCTCTCCCTGTTCGGCATTGTCTAAGTAACCAAAATCCCGTAAAGCTTTTACCACCCCCTCATTTGTCTGCTGTGACCAGATATATTCAGCGTGGTAACTGCTGACAATAGCAATCCGATATTTTGCCTTTTCGTCTGACTCAGCCATAGATGGTAATGGGAAAGTAACCAGCAAGAGTAATATTAACAAGTGTGATGTATTAAAACTCATAGATTCCTCTTACTCAAGTTGAACTCCAGTATTATTTCACATAAGACTTAAACCTAAATAAATCAGTTGAATCTACTGCGGGCGTCCAATGCACTGAATCTTCACGACTTCCCAGAGCATTTTGAATTCACCCGTAGGGTGGCTACGGATAAACTCAAAATAACCTGTAAAACCGTGAATCTTCAGCACCTTGATCGCCCTCGCAACGATTCAACTGATTTATTTAGGTTAAAGCTTTCAGCTATTCAAAAATAGCACATGTCCCCTTATTTTCAATTAAACTCGTTAAGTCACTATTTTTATATGAAATTTTTCTATATTATTGACTCTCCTCCGCTCTGTGAGTGACAACATATGATTGTTCATGCTTAATCATTGATAAATAAGAGCTAACAAAGCGTAGAAGAACCCTATTATTGCTAAGTGGCCCGTCAACTGATGACGCAAAGCTTTTATTTGAAAACCGAACTATTTAAGTTAGACTAACTTAATAATGTGCTAATTTCGTGGAAAATTCTCTTTAACTCTTTAAAAAAACCACTATGGCTAAATTAATTGTAAAAGATTCAGAAGGGATGGAAACCCCCTTTCTAAGAGGAATTTTGACCAGTTCATTACTGGATGCAGGCGTTGAATTTAATCTGGCTTATGATATTGCCAGTAAAATAAGACAGCTGACGAATGAAAAACGACTGGTAACAACCTCCGAATTAGTCGACATTATAATTAATCAACTGGAAAATAATGTCGAAAAAGAAGTAATCGAACGATTTTTATCCACTTCAAAGATTTCTTCCACTATTATGATCACCCGTGCTGAAGAAAATCCTGTGCCCTTTTCCCGGGCCCAGCATCGTTTATGTATAGAATCTTGCGGCCTTTCCAGCAGTGATTCATTCTCAGTGACCAAAGGTATTTATAATGAATTGTTAAATCGGGGGTGTTCTGAAATTTCCAGTAATGCACTGGGTCGTATGACATACCAGCTATTGTTATCTGAAATAGGTGAAAAAATTGCCGAACGTTATTTAGTCTGGGCAGACTATTTACACAGTGGCCGTCCACTTCTGGTACTTATTGGCGGTACTGCCGGAGCCGGTAAAAGCACCATCGCAACCGAGGTGGGACACCGTTTTGGTATTGTTCGCACCCAGTCCACAGATATGCTGCGTGAAGTAATGCGTATGATGACACCTGAGCGTTTATCCCCCGTTCTGCACGCGTCATCCTATAATGCCTGGAAAGTTCAGCCGGATGTCGGGCCCGATGTGCAGATGACCGAGCAATTACTGGTGGCTGGTTATCTTCGCCAGGCTGAGCTGCTTTCAGTGGCCTGTGATGCCATAATATATCGTGCCATACAGGAAAAAGTATCGCTCATTCTGGAAGGCGTTCATATTCATCCTAACTTGCTTGACAAAATACCCAGGGATGATTCCGTTATTATCGCACCCATCATGATATCTGTGTTAAAAGCCGGCAAATTAAAAGAACGTATCAAAGGACGGGGGCAAGAAGTCCCGGAACGGCGCTCCAAACGCTATCTGGAACACTTTACTGAAATATGGGAATTACAATCTTTTCTAATGGCCGAGGCGGATCGTCACCAGGTCCCCATTGTATCAAATATTGACCGGGGCAAGACGATTCAGGAAGTCATGACAACTATTAACGACATCCTCTTTCCGCATTTTTCCCATGATCTCGATAAAATTTTTCCAGAATGAAACGTAAAGCATTAATTATAGTTCTGGATGGTCTTGGCGATCGCCCGATAGCAGAATTCGATGGCCTGACACCTTTGGAAAAAGCCCAGACCCCTTTTTTTGATAAGCTTGCCAGCAAAGGCATGTGCGCTATGGTCAACCCATTAACTCCCGGTATGCCCGTCAGTACACATACTGGCATGGCGTTATTGATGGGCTTAACACCTAAAGATACCGCCTGTCTGGCAAGAGGTCCCGTAGAAGCAGCCGGGATAGACTTAGTAACCCATCCGGGCGATATCCTGTCACGTTGCAATTTTGCCCATATTGAAGCCGAGCGAGGCAAGTTAAAAGTTCTGGACAGAAGGGCCGGGAGAATAAATCAGCAGACCGATATCCTGGCACAGGCATTAAATAAAATTGAACTGGCACACGGCATTAAGGCCAGTTTACATCCTACTACCCAGCATAGGGCAGTACTTCACCTGCAAGGGAAAAATTTATCAGCAAAGATAAGTGATACCGACTGTTCCCGGATTATTCCTGCTTATGTTCAACCCTGCAAACCCTTAATTCTCAATAATGCCGCCATTCAAACTGCCGAGGCAATTAATCATTTCATTCACCAGGCACACCATATTCTGGCTAAACACCCGATAAACCAGCAACGAATGATACAGGGGAAAGCTCCCGCCACAGGAATTTTATGTCGCAGCGCCGGTCAAATAAATTCAATTCATAACATACTGAATTATTATAAAGTAAAAACGGCCGTTATTTCTGCAGAAGCAACCGTTACGGGTCTAACCAAACTGTTTGGTTTCACACCCATTACCCGACCGACATTCACTGCACTTGCCGACACTGACTTAAAGACAAAAGTTAAACTGGCCCTGCAGGCTATGCAAGATCATGATCTGGTGTATTTGCATATTAAAGGAACCGATATCTGTGCACATGATCTACAGGCAATGCTAAAAAGTCAATTTATTGAAAGAATCGATCGCGCACTGTCAGATATTGACATCAAAGATAAAATAATCGCAGTAACAGCCGATCACTCCACTGATAGTAATACGGGTTTCCATAGCGGTGATCCGGTACCGTCAGTTTTATATTCCCCCTATGGACGTCGTGATAAAAGCAGCGCTTATTCGGAACAGGAATGTATGTACGGTGGCCTGGGACCACTAACAGCCAACTCGTTTTTATTAACAATTTTAGATCAGATGGATATTCTGCATAATTTTAAAAAAGAAGATACACCCTATATAGAGCCCATTCATATTTCAGATAAAATGTCATAAAATCGTCATATAGCTGTCATAAATGTCTCTGCAATTTCACATTTGTAATAATCCTGTAATATTTCACACTTATACTGATTCTTTAACTTGATGATAATCTATTAGGAATAAACATGAATAAAAGACAATTGATTGCCTCCAGCCTGTTCTCTTTAAGTGCTTGCATGATGTCCGTTACTGCTTATGCGTCCGATCGCATTGTACTGCAGAATAAAGGTTCAGATACTCTGGTCAACGTCGCTCAGGCATGGGCGGAAGAATATCGAAATGTGGATTCAAATGTTGCAATTGCTGTTTCCGGAGGCGGGTCTGGCACCGGAATAGCCGCTCTTATCAATGGTACGGTTGATCTGGCTAATGCCAGCCGGGCAATGAAGAAAAAGGAAATTAAACTCGCCGAGAGCAAAGGGCAAAATCCTGTACAGCATATCGTTGGATATGATGCGTTGTCTGTATTTATTAATCAAAACAATCCTGCCAATTCATTCTCCTTTGCTCAATTACAGGATATTTATGCCCGTGGCGGCAAAGCCACCAAATGGTCCGACCTCGGCCTGACCATCCCCGGTTGTAAGGATAAAATTGTTGTGGTCAGTCGCCAGAATAATTCCGGAACCTATTCTTATTTCAAGAAAGCGGTATTAGGTAAAAAAGGCAAGTTTCGCCAGGGTACTTTAGATATGCACGGCTCAAAAGATGTTGTGGATCTGGTTGAAAAAACACCTTGCGCCATTGGTTATAGTGGTTTAGCCTATGCAAACGAACATATAAAAATGGCCTGTATCGCTAAAGAAACTGGTGGTGCATGTGTTAGCCCCAGTGTAGAAACAGCCAGTGACCGCAGTTATCCGATTGCCCGTCCGTTATTTATGTATACCAATGGTGAACCCGAAGGTGAAGTTAAAAAATACCTGGACTGGATCATGAGTGATAAGGGTCAATGTATTCTGCTCAAAAAAGGCTATGCACCAGCCAAACAGGTTAGCTGCAAGTAATAACCAAAGCTGGAAATTTACAGTTTACAGATAGAACAAAAACAACTCTGTGCTTGTGATCCGTAAACTGTAGACGGCGACTGTATATCCCGAACCATTATCGTCAACTTTTAACTTTTTGGAATTTTCTATGTCCCACCTGGAACAACGTCTTGAAAATGATTTGCAAAATATACGCAGCAGGGTTTTAGAACAGGCCCATAAAGTACAAGCAGGCGTTAATGATGCTGTTCATGCTTTGCAAACCGGCAATGATAAATTAGCTTATGCTACCATTCTAAATGATCATCCAATTAACCGAACGATGCGTGAAATCGATCGATTATGTCATAAATTTATTGCCGTACACCTGCCCAGTGGTGCTCATTTAAGACTACTGTCATCGATTATCAGGATTAATATTGAACTGGAACGTATGGGTGATTATGCCGTTGTTATAGCGCGAGAATCTATCCAATTAAGCTCCCCTCCTGAAAACACTATGGGCAGGGAAATTGATCGTCTGACCAGTGAAACCCTGCTGATGCTGAAACAATCCATCAAGTCATTTGAAGAGTTAAACGCCGAGTTAGCCAGCAGCACCATCATAATGTCCGGCAGTATGGAATATAACCTGGATATTGTGTATCAGGAAATTACCCAGGATACTCAGATACAAAATGTCAAAGACACATTGGCTCTATTTGTAATTTTCACCCAGTTGAAACGTGTTGCAGATCAGGCAAAAAATCTTTGTGAAGATACCATTTTTGCAGTAACCGGTCAGCAAAAAACACCCAAAGTATATAATATATTGTTTATCGATGAGGATAATAGTTCCCTAAGCCAACTGGCAGAAGCCGTTGCGCGAAAAAATTATCCTGATATCTGTAACTTTCGCAGTGCAGGGCGTACAGCTGCTGCAAACGTCAGTCCGGAATTAGTAAACTTTCTTGATTCCAGAGGTGATGATACTGCTGATTTAACCACCTCCAGCTTGAATGAATTGACCTTGCAGGAACTATCTGAACAGCATGTCATCATCAGTTTACAGGGTGATGTCAGCAGCTATATAGACTCTATTCCGTTTCACAGCAGCGCCCTGGAATGGGACATTCGTTCAGAATCGGATGATCAGGATATGGAAATTCTCTATCGAGCAATAGCTTTACACATTAAGGATTTACTGGAGCTGTTACTTGGCGATGAGGTTTAGCAAATGGCAAAAGTAGAAAGCAGCGAAGCAATGGATGACCTGTTCGACAAACGTAATCTGGACTGGTATTTCGACAAACTGGTGCAATTTATTGTCTTTATCTGCGGCATTTCGGCAATTATTTTTGTTATCGGTATTTTTGTTTTTGTCACCATGGAAGGCATGGGTTTCTTATTTGAAAGCTTTAGTTTCAGTGAGTTTTTCGGTTCTGAGTATTGGGCACCCAGTGATGAAGATGCGCCAGAATATGGGATATTAGCTTTAATTGCCGGTACTGCCAGTGTTACCGGTCTGGCCATGTTAGTGTCCATTCCGTTCTCTTTGGGTGCGGCAATTTATATTGCCGAATTTTCCAGTGGTAAGACCAGAGAATCTTTAAAAGTACTGGTTGAGCTTCTGGCGGCCATACCTTCAGTTGTCTGGGGTTTTATCGGCCTGTCAATTATGAATCCGCTTATTATTGACCTGTTTGATGTACCTGTGGGTCTTAATGTACTGAATGCGGGTATTATTCTTGGCCTGATGGCTGCTCCGATTATGACATCCATCGCCGAAGATGCCCTGAAAGCTGTACCGGATCGATATCGGGAAGCGGCAGAAGCCCTGGGTGCTACCCGCTGGCAGGTCATTTATAAAACCGTATTACCGGCAGCAAAAAATGGTCTTTTAGGAGCGATACTGCTGGGTGTCGGACGTGGTTTTGGAGAAACCATGGCGGTGCTGATGGCAACAGGTCATGCGGTGAATATTCCCGGCAGTGTGTTTGACTCAGTCAGAGCATTAACTGCAACTATAGCCGCTGAGCTGGGTGAGACCGCAGTGGGATCGGAACACTATCAGGTGTTGTTTACTATTGGAATTTTCCTGTTTTTGATCACTTTCGTTATCAATCTTACGGCCGATTTGATTGTACGCGGTATAAAAAATCAATAACAAATTCAGTCGAAAACTTTATTCAGGCGAAAATATATGTCAGTAGAATCTCAATTTGTAGAATCTCAACTCAATCAAAAAAATAAAAAAATACAGAATCTCTATCGCATCCTATTCCTGATGATGACTCTGTTATTAATCCTCCCGGTATTAATAATTTTAGGCACACTGATCGTTAAGGGTGGTTCAATGATTTCCATTGACTTTCTTTTTACCGATCCGATAAATGGTATGACTGAAGGCGGAATCTTTCCTGCCTTGCTGGGAACGGTATGGCTGGTAGGCCTTGCCTTAGTCATTTCCGTACCTTTGGGGATAGCAGCAGCAATCTATTTAAGTGAATACGCTGCAGATAGCTGGTTTACCCGCGTTATCAACCTGGCTATTATTAACCTTGCCGGTGTACCGTCTATTGTTCACGCATTATTCGGTGTCGGTGCCTTCGTCTTATTTTTCGGCTTTGGCACCAGTATTCTGGCCGCCAGTTTAACCCTTGCTATTATGACCTTACCGGTGGTTATCGTATCGACCCGTGAATCATTGCAGGCGGTTCCTCATGCGTTTCGAGAGGCTTGCTGGAATATGGGGGCAACCCGTTGGCAGACCATACGACGAGTCGTTTTACCCAATGCGGTAAGCGGTATTTTAACCGGTGTTATTCTTGAGGTTTCCAGGACAACCGGTGAAACTGCTCCCATTATGTTTACCGGTGCGGCATTTTTTCTGCCCTTTTTACCTCAAAGTATGTTTGATCAGACCATGGCCCTGTCATTACACCTGTTTGTCGTGTCGACACAGGTTCCAAATGTTCCTGATTCACTACCTTATGCTGTAGCACTGGTATTAATTGGCATGGTTTTACTAATGAACAGTATCTCAATTGCCTTCAGGATGCATTTACGAGGTAAGAAGAAATGGTAAACGCAAATTTAATGGAAAATCAAAACGAAGCATCATCTCCTATACAGCAGAAAGCACAGCAAAAAAATAGTAAACTTCAAATTCGTGATCTGACTGTTTCTTATGGCAATGAACCAGCGATAAGCAATGTCAGTCTGGACATATACGAAAATGAGATATTCGGTATTATTGGTCCGTCGAATGCAGGAAAAACCAGTTTCTTAAAAGCTTTAAATCTGATGAATACCTTTGATGCTAATATGAAGGTAGAAGGAGACATCCTGTTTAATAATCGCAATATTCATCAACTGAAGAATGTCTATGCATTACGCAGTCGCATCGGCGTGGTATTTCCTTTACCAGTGGGACTACCATTGACTATTTATGAAAATGTTGCCCTGTCACCCCGGTTACGAGGAATTAAGAATAAAACCTCACTGGATGAAATTGTGCAACGATGTTTACAACGTGCGGCACTTTGGGATGAAGTAAAAGACAGACTGGGTTCTTTGGGCAGCTTACTCTCTGGAGGACAGCAGCAACGCCTGACCATTGCCAGGGCATTATCACAAGAACCTGAACTATTAATGCTAGACGAATTTTCTATCGCTGTTGATCCGGTGACCACCATGCGAATTGAAGATGTTTTGAAAGAATTAAAACATG
>CBDTVA010000059.1:0-11321 GCA_965363935.1 uncultured Gammaproteobacteria bacterium
GAAAGCTATCCGGGCTTTTTTAACCAGGGATGCTCTTATACTGCGAAGCACAGGGCATGACTCCGGCATCCCTGCATCTGGCATGCATTCCCGCCATCCCTGGCAGTCATGTGCGAGAGCAGTGCTTGCCAGAGGATGTTTAAATACAGAATTGCTAGAAAAAATAGTAAATTTAATTTACCCTGTTCAAATAAGAAAATAATTTGATGTTAAAAAATGATATCGAGCTTATGAAAGTTTACTTTTTCTACCGGTGAAGGTATATCCTTTCGTGGATCAGACATTAAATTTCATTATTTTGATAAACAATTTAAAAAACATAGAGTGCCTTATGAAACTTGAATCCCTCGCATTACACCACGGCTATGAGTCAGAAGCTACAACCAAGGCTGCAGCAGTTCCGATCTACCAAACAACTTCCTATACATTCGATAATACTCAACATGGTGCAGATCTTTTTGACCTCAAGGTGCCAGGGAACATTTATACACGGATTATGAATCCAACAACGGACGTGCTTGAACAGAGATTGGCTGCAATGGAAGGTGGCATTGGTGCATTGGCAGTAGCTTCAGGAATGTCTGCAATCACTTATTCTATTCAATGCATTTGTGGTGTTGGTGATAATATTGTTAGCACCAGCCAATTATACGGCGGCACCTACAATCTGTTTGCTCATTCCCTGCCCAAACAGGGGATTGAAGTTCGTATGGTGTCTTTTGATGATTATTCCGGTTTTGAGAAAGCTATTGACGATAAAACGCGGGCTATTTTTTGTGAGTCTATTGGTAATCCTGCCGGAAATGTAGTTGATATTATAAAACTGGCTGAAATTGCCCATCGTCATGGGGTGCCATTGATTGTTGATAACACCGTTGCAACACCTTATTTGTGCCGTCCTATTGAACTTGGCGCTGATATTATTATTCATTCATTAACAAAATACATTGGCGGCCATGGTACATCTATCGGTGGTGTTATTATTGATTCTGGACAATTTGACTGGGCGGCAAATAAAGAAAGGTTTAGCGTTTTAAATGAACCTGATCCTTCTTATCATGGAGTTGTTTACACCGAGGCTCTTGGACCAGCGGCTTATATTGGACGCTGCCGTGTTGTGCCGCTGAGAAATACAGGTGCTGCAATTTCTCCTTTCAATTCTTTTCAAATTCTGCAAGGTCTTGAAACTCTGGGGCTTCGAATGGAGAGACATTGTGAGAATGCGGAAAAGCTGGCAGAGTACCTTAAAAATCATGCTAAAGTAGAATGGGTAAAATACGCTGCTTTGCCAGACAGTCCTTATTATCCGGTTTGCAAAAAGATTACCGGAGGAAAAGCTTCCGGAATTTTAAGTTTTGGTATAAAAGGAGGGGGAAAAGCAGGGGGACAATTTATTGATGGCTTAAATATGATCCTCCGCCTGGTAAATATTGGTGATGCTAAATCCCTGGCTTGTCATCCTGCATCAACGACACATCGACAATTAAATGAAGATGAATTAATTGCAGCGGGCGTCAGTACCGACCTCGTTCGGATATCGGTAGGTATTGAGAATATAGAGGATATCATTGCTGATGTCAGCCAGGCTCTAGAGAGTGTGTCGTAATTATCATGCCGATAGAAAATTAATACCCTGAGTAGTTGCTCTAAATTGTGAAAAGATCAGAAATTAAACAATTTATCTATCGCAGTCATACCTTCTTTAAGGCTGCCCTTAGTAAGAGCTTTTGGGCAAATTTCATATAATAAAAATTATTTAACCTTATGAAAAGAAAGTGATTTATATGAACATTATGAGGTAAAAAATGCTAATCAGACTTGATGTGGGTTTTATTTTGCTTTATTATTAATGCCTTATATAAGCCCTCCGGTTTGACAAATATTAGAGTGAGCATTGAATGTCCGAAAGACCTGTCAGCAAAATACCTCCCATTGAAGGAAGTTGTAGCGCTAAGGAAATTTTTGCCTTACGAAGCCTGGGAGATAGCATGATACCAGAGTTTGAACACGGTACGGTGATTATTATTGACCCGGAAGCTGTGGTTAAGGATGGTTCCTATGTCATAGCCCAGGTCGACGGTGAGTATATTTTTAGGCAATTGCTGATCAGGGCTGACAAATATTATTTACAGCCACTCAATGATTTGTATGAGACCATTGAAATCAGCGGGCTTGATGTCCTTGAAGGTGTAATTGTACAGGCGGGTAGCAGACGTAGAAATATGAAAAAATACGCTTAATATCCTGCGAATAAATAACAGCTGCGCTAAAAAGCCTTTAGCCAGTTTAAAGATAAACAAACATCAATTAGTAAAATAAAACAACTATAAAAAACAGTTTCTAAATTTTATGTGACTGGCATAAAAAAATAGCAGATATTGACTTAAAATGCCTGGCAATATTTACTGTATTGTCTTGATTTTTTCGTTATTCTCTCCTAATTTTAATGTATCCGGTTTCCGGATTTTTTTAATTCGTGATTACGTAAATCCCCCCTTCAGGTGTATTGAATGACAACTGATGTAAGCGTTGCCGCTGTAGATATTAGTGAAAGAAAAAGCACCAATAGTTCTTTCTACTGGTTCAGTTGTTTACTACTTCGTATTGTAACGGTATCTCTTTTAGTAGGCCTGAGTGTTGTTGGCCTGGTTGTTTATTTCTGGGGGCTGCCGGTTCTTTTTGAACAAGATGATCTGTTCTTGTTTTTGACATGCTTCTTTGTTGTGCAGATGCTGTGGCATTACTTTTCTCTTTTTGAATGGCAAAGTGAAGGGGTGGTGCGCAGCCGACAATCCATATTGATGTTCTTATGCCCCAATCGATTGATAATTACTGGTTTGACAATTATTCTGGCAGTGATTGTCTTTTACTGGAATTTTTTATTTTTACCGGAGCAGAATGCTTTTATTGCGGCTGTTTTTTTTATTATCTTCCTGCCGCAGTTATTTGTTCGAATCTGGGACCTGATTGTTCAAAAAGACAGTAGTATCCTGGCTGGCTGTGTTGCGCTGCTACTATTGATGCTGATTGTTGCAGAAGAAATTCGCTATGGTATTGGTTTTCGTTATTTGACCGCTCAAGTGGAAAAAGTCGCAAAACTTGAAAGCAAGCCAGGACAATCTCAAAGTTGGGATATTCCCATTCCAGATAGTCCTCGCTGGAAGCGGGAAGGCATAGCCTATTATTCACAATTATTTACAGCCTTGAACAATGCCGGTTTCCGGGTAGATAAAGATACTCATCTGGTGTTGACTCCTCAGGCAAAAAAACTAATGGATATGGGTATTGTGCCCTATAATCATTATCAGGGACGGGCATTTTCCGGGATCAGGATTTCAGATCGCCATAAGAAAACCGTTTATCAGTATGAACATCCCAATCAGTTCAAAAATTTTGCACATATTTCACCTTTTATTTTGAAAGCTCTGCTGGTATGGGAAAATGACAAATTACGTCATCTGCTATTTCCTCCCGAAAAGAAAAACCATGAAGAGCAGAAAAACAATGATGAGGGCATTGAGCTCAATTACCTGATTGAAGGTCCGAGAATCGTTAAAAGCTTAGCTGAATATTTACACTATAAGATCACCGGTGAAGGTGCTTATTCCGGTGGCAGCACCTTAATGACTACTCTGGAGAAAATCACCAATACACCGGGCGGAAGAACCCAGAACATCAATGATAAAATCAAACAGATGATTGGAGCTGGCCTGCATCTTTATGCTGACAATTCCAATACGGGGGTAAAAAAAGCGCTGGTGGATTTTCTCAATACGGTACCCATGGCGGGAGGCCCGAAAAGCTATACTGGTGAATTATACGGTTTTGGTGCCAGTTATTATGCCTGGTTTGGTTATACTATTGATGAGCTAAATGAACAATTGAAAAGCAAAGATAGAGCGATTCGGGTTCAGGCTTTCAAGAATATCTGTGCAATAATTGTTTCTATTCGTCGTCCTAGCGAGTTACTTCTTGAGCCTGAACGCATTGAGCGGCAGGCTAATGTTCTCCTGAGACGATTAAAACAGAAAAAATTACTCAATTCAGCTTTATATATTAAAGCCCGGGCACTGAAACCTGCCTGGAATTCTCAGTCCAATGGTCGAGTACAACCGGATTACTCTGTGCATCGGGAAGCTTTTAGTGTGCGTAATCAATACACCCAAATGGTACGTCAGGCCGTCGCAAAAAAATCCGGTATTGAGAAAGCCCGTCGAGTCAATCTACAAACTGTTGATAGCATGCCTGTCGCTATTGAGTTGAACACTGATGCACGACTGGAGCAGAGCATCCACAAGGTTCTGGATGAGATGTACAGTGAGGTCGCACAACAGTCTCCATTTGTGCAAAGCAATCAGAAAGGGCTGTTGAACGATCTTACGCTTGATGAACTGGAACAGATAAAATATGGCGTTATGGTGCTGGAAATTGACAAAAACCGGCAATGGAAGATTCTGGCGAATACCGATACCCAGTCAAAAGTAGTGTATAACCCGGCAAAACAGGGACGCTTTCAATGGGGATCAACCGCTAAATTAAGGGTGCTGGTGAATTATTTGATGATTATCCATGATGAAGCCCGTTTATTGCAATCTGAGCTTGGACAGGGAAATGCTGAACGTCTGCTGCAATATAAAAAATCATCTGTGAAAATTAAACGTCTGCTGGCAACTTATATCAGCAGACATCCTGAGGCTGATATGGATAAAATCCTGAACCTGGCTATGTCACGCCGTATTTCAGCAGCGCCAGGAGAAAAGTTTTTGACCGGAGAAAGCTGGCATCAATTTCATAATTATCAGAAAAGTGATGATCGAAAAAATCCCAACCTTTGGCAGATGACTACGCAATCCATTAACTTAGCTTTTGTTCGTCTGATGCGTGATGTGGTGGATTATTATATTGATCAATTGGGCTATGACAAAGTCGCTATTTTGAAAGACCGGCATAATCTTGTCAGAAAGCGTATTATTGACGATGCCGTAAAACAAGATGAAGCAGTTTACCTTGAAGGTATGAATTTTTTTGTTGCTCAGATACAAAAACATTTTCTTTCTACATCTCTGCGCTCTGCCGGTAATGAGCAGGAGAGGGTGAGAGAACCTGGCTCGGATAAAGAAATAACGGATAAAGAAATTATTGGCAAAGCCAGAGAAATTGCCAGAAACATTAAAAACTCCAGTAGCAGGGAAGTGAAAAAGTACCGCAGACTGGCCTCTTTGCTGAAACGCATTACTTACTATGAAAAGCCCTGGCTGCTTGCCCGTGTAAGAAATTATGATTCCACTACTCCGGCCTCAGTAGTCGCACAGGAACGCCGAATTTTGCAGCAGACCTCCCGATGGCTGAGAACAAATAAGTTCTGGATAAAAAATACTCTCTATACTTATTTAGAGCAACAGGCTTTTGCTAAAGGGGTGACATCCGCCTGGAAAAAGCTGGGTTACCCCTTTAATGTTTCACCTTCCTATGCAGTGGTTCTGGGCAGCTCTGGTGATACACCCATGTCATTACTAGAATTGACGGGCACCTTGTTAAATGAAGGCATGCAGGAAAAAAATATCACTGCCATTGAACGTATAGTTCTGGCACCAGGCAGTGAGTTTGAAACTACGTTTAAGGCACAACATCAACAGGAAGCTATTATTCCTAAAGAAGTAGCGATGATTGCACGCAAAGCCATGGAAGGAGTATTGCAAAAGGGAACTGCCATTTTTGCTTCCAGACATCCCTTGATGCAGTTTGTTCAATCCGCCGGTGCAAAGACCGGAACCGGAGATAATCGACACAACCAAAAATCTGTTAATCGTTCAGCTGCAGTACTCAGTATACTGGATAATGGAAAAGGCAAAGCAAAATACGCAGTCTGTATTACCATGAGTGTTGTTAAGGGGGATATTCAGCGTTATAAATTTACCAGTAAAATTCCAGTTAGAATTTTGTCTCGCATAGCTGATCACCTGACTCCGATCATTGCTAATAAATCCATCCAGGAGTTGCAAATTGAACTGGCTGCAAAACAAGCCAGAGAATCAAAGCAGCATAATCTGGCTCTGGTATCTGCATCGGCAAGTGACAGCCGCTTGCAATATAAAAATAGCCATAAAAGCAAAACGGTAGACAAGCCCGCTGAAGATTCCCTCCAATTATATGAGAATCTGTTTTAGTCCGCTATTTCTGGTGCCCCTGCTATTTTACCGGATGGGCTGCTACAGCATCCATTTCCCAGATATCCCGGTTATATTCTTCCATAGTACGATCGGTGGAGAATTTACCACTGGAAAGAGTATTATTAATACTCATACTGGTCCAAAGTTCTTTATCCCGGTAAGCAATGGAAACCCGCTCCTGAGCATCAATATAAGATCGGAAGTCCGCTGCAGTCATCCACAGGTCATGAGGATTTTTTATAGCAGATACGATCTTCTCAAACAGACCGGGTTCAAACTGATTAAAGTAACCAGATTCCAGCATCTTAATAACCTTTGACAAATCCTTATCAGTGTTAATAATGTGCTCTGGATCATAACTTGCCCGAGTGTTTTCCACTTCTTCTGCTGTTAGACCAAAAAGGAAGAAGTTTTCTTCGCCAACTTCTTCCCTCATTTCAATATTGGCTCCATCCAGCGTTCCGATGGTCAGAGCTCCGTTCATCATGAATTTCATATTACCGGTGCCGGAGGCTTCTTTGCCAGCAGTTGAAATCTGTTCGGAGAGATCCGTTCCGGGACAAATAATTTCCATTGCGGAAACTCGAAAATTAGGAAAAAAAACGACTTTCAATCGTCCACCCACGTCAGGATCGTTATTAACTATGTCTGCTACATTATTGATTAATTTGACAATAAGTTTGGCCATAGCATAACCTGGAGCCGCCTTGCCACCAATTAATACACAGCGATTAGTCCAGTTGTCAGTATCTCCGGCCTTGATACGGTTATATAAGTGGATCACATGCAGAATATTAAGCAGCTGACGTTTGTATTCATGAATACGTTTTACCTGGACATCAAACAGGGCATCAGTATTAAAATCGACATGACATTCTGTTTTAACCAGTTCGGCCAGCCTGGTTTTATTGGCCTGTTTGATTTTTCTCCATTCGCTGCGAAAGGCTTTTTCAGGTAGATTTTTTTGCAGTCTTTGTAGCTGTGATAAATCTTTGATCCACTCAGTGCCAATGGAATTGCTGATCAATTCACGTAACTGTGGATTACAGCCTGCCAGCCAGCGTCTGGGAGTGACGCCATTGGTCTTGTTATTGAATTTATCGGGCCAGAGCTGATAAAAATCATGGAACAGACCTTTTTCCAGCAGCTCGGTGTGTAATGCTGCGACACCATTGACTGAGAAACTACCGACAATAGCAAGATAAGCCATACGTACCTGGGGTACGTGACCCTCTTCAATAATGGACATGCGTTGCAGGCGGGCATTATCTCCCGGCCAGCGCATAGCAACCTGTTTCATAAAACGGACATTGATTTCATAGATGATTTCCAGCAAGCGCGGCAGCAGATATTTGAATAAATGCACAGACCACTTTTCCAGGGCTTCAGGTAGCAGTGTGTGATTGGTATAGGCCATAGTTTTACTGGTAATGGACCAGGCATCCTCCCAGGACAGATCGTGTTCATCCATCAGCAGGCGCATAAACTCTGCTACTGAAATAGTGGGATGGGTATCATTAAGCTGAAAACAATTTTTTTGTGCAAACTCACTAAAGTCATTATGGCGTTGTAACCACTCACGGATCACATCCTGCAGACTGGCAGAAGCCAGAAAATATTGCTGGCGTAAGCGCAGCTCTTTACCATTTTCACTGGCGTCATTGGGATAAAGCACCATGGTGATGTGTTCGGCAGAATTTTTTTCTTCCACCGCTTCAGTGTAACTACCGGAATTGAATTCTTCCAGATCGAATTCATCGGTTGCTGCTGCCTGCCACAGGCGCAGGGTATTTACGGTACCATTTTGAAAACCCGGTATGGGAATATCATAGGGTACTGCCAGTACGTCTCTGCTTCCTACCCAGTCAACAGCATGTTCGCCTTTGTTGTTATGATGTTCTGTATGCCCGCAAAATTTAACCCGCTGAGTGTATTCCGGGCGCTCCAATTCCCAGGGATTACCGTCCAGAAGCCAATGATCGGTATCTTCCACCTGATGACCACCTTCAATACGTTGTTTAAACATGCCGTATTCATAGCGCAAACCATAACCTTTTACGGGGAGTTGTAAGGTGGCACAACTGTCCAGAAAACAGGCAGCCAGGCGTCCCAAACCACCATTTCCAAGTCCGGCATCCTGCTCACAATCAGCAATCTCTTCCAGTTCCAGGCCCATTTGATAGAATGACTTTTGCACAGCCTTATCCAGATCCAGATTCAGCATGCAATTACTCAGAGCCCGACCCATTAAAAATTCCAGTGAGAGATAATAAGTGCGTTTGCAATCACTGTCATCATAAGCGTAATGAGTATTTTTCAAACGTTCCATTAAACGATCACGCAAAGTAAATGCCAGAGCTTTGTAGGGGTAGTGGGTTGATTTGCAATTTTTGTCCCGGCCGAGAGTATGGCTATAATAGTGCCTGAAACCTTCGGTGAGTGATTGGGCATCCATCCCTAAAGGAGGCAGCAGGGTCAAATCATCCAGTGGCTTGCTTCTGGTCATGCATTTCAGATTTTTGTGATTTTTATTCATAGTTATAAACTCAATGAGAGTAGGGTATGCTTTCAAGCTTCAGTTTTCTGATTTTTTTAATAAGCCATGCTGCACAGCCATAACAGCGGCTTCCACACGAGAGTGGATTTTCAGTTTTCGTAATATGGCTTTTACATGCAATTTGACAGTACCATCTGAAATTTCCAGATTTCGGGCGATGACCTTGTTACTCTGTCCTTCAGCCAGAAGAAACAGGATTTCAGTTTCTCTGGGTGTCAGCTCAGAAAAAGGACTGGGCTCAGGGGCAGAGGGGGCATGTCCCTGGACCACTTTGGCGAGAATAGGGGTCAAATCAGGAGCCACCACTGTTTTACCATCATGTATATCCTGCAAGGCAGTCACTAGTTCATCAGGCTGCATACCTTTAAGCAAGAAACCCTGTGCACCACACTGTAAAGCTTCAATCAGGTCGCATTCATCATCAACTGTCGTCAGAATGGCAATGGGCATTTCTTCGCCTTGCTCTCGAAGGCTTTTTAATACTTCAATTCCATCCATATCCGGCATGCGCATATCCAAAAGTACAACATCGGGTTTTTTTTCACTGACAATTTTCAGGCCTTCTTCACCACTACCGGCACTGGCGACAACTTCAATTCCCATTCTTTCCAACAGTCCCTGGAGTCCTACACGAAAGAGGGTGTGATCATCTATTAGTAATACTCGCATAGTGGTTGTCTTTATATTAATTAATAAAACATTCTGCTTAATGAAACATTGTACTTAATGAAACATTGTACTTAATAGAACATTGTGCCCTAATGAAGGAAAAAAGTTAAGGGTAAAACTGGACTGATTTTTCAACAACAGGCTGGGTAGAAAATGTTAACAGAATTTGGGTTCCCTCTCCAGTTTCTGCTTCAATAGAGACATGACCAGCAATGCGGCGGGCTCGTTCTTCCATCACACTTAAGCCGATATGTTCACCCAGGCTATTCGTCAGGCTTGGATTCTCCATGCCAATACCATCGTCCTCAATTAAAACTTCGCAGTTACCATTTTTTGAATTACGAGCCAGAATTCTGACCGTGCGAGCCTGGCTGTGTTTACGGACATTGGCTAATGCTTCCTGCACAATTCGAATTATCTGGAATTCCTGCTCTGAGCTTATGTCGCATGACCATTCATTTTGAAAGAAAACTGAAATGTCACAATTGGATTTAAAGCTAGAAATCAGTTTTTCCAGAGCGGGAATTAATCCCCGTTTATCAATGGGCGCTCTGAAATGAGTAATGAGACCACGAACTTCACGATATGCTTCGTCAATGCTTTCGTGAAAACGAGTGACTTCTTCACGCTCAACAGGTATATTTTCCAGTATATTTTCTTCTAGAATGGTCACCTGAAATCGTAAACTGGCCAGCGTTTGAGCCAGAGAATCGTGCAGCTCATGAGCCAGCAGCGTTCTTTCTTTCATAATGGAATGTTGTCGGGAATCTTTGTCCAGGCGTGATTTTTCTATTGCCATGCCAAGATGTTTGCCAATACTGGTGAGCAGTTCCGATAAATCCTCGCTCATATAGACATTTGGTTTATCAATAAACAGATTGTAAATTCCAAGGTGCATCCCCTGGTGTTCCAGGGGTACGGCTATAATTTCAGCATCACTATCTTTAAACAGTTCTGTGCCGGCCAGTTTACTGCATTCCTTAATGGATACCCTGCACTCAACTGAGCCCTGGGTCAGTGATGTACCACAAAGGCATCGTTGAATGGGCACAAAACGTTCTTCCTCGACAAACGCCTTATTGAGTCCTACAGAAGCTACCATTTTAAGCTGATCATCATCGGTACGTAATCGAACAGTCCCGGCCCTGGCATTGGTTAAACCTATGAGCATTTGTAAAAACCGTGATAGCAGGTCTTCCAGGTCTTTAGAACGATTAATTGAAGTTGCAACTTCATAAAGTATATTCAGTGAATGGTTTTTTTCCTCAACTTTGTGAGTTTGTTTATCAACCTCATGCCTGAATTCGGCGGACAGAGTTTGTAACTTGTCACTCAAGGAATTGATGTCAATTGCAAGTTTGGCAAATTCGCCACTCTTTGCCATGGGTAATCGGGCAGAATAATCCTTTTTTTTCATCTGTTGTGCCCAATTTCGCAAATGGATAAAAGGAGTCATCAGATCATGCCGGATCAAAAAATAAATACGCAGAATTAGCATCAGTCCCAGTAATAATAACAGCAGGTTCATCCAGAGAAGTATGCCATGGTTGCTGATGATGTGATTGATGCTTAAAAAATTCAACGCGGATATCAGTATCAACAGACTGCCAAGCATGATTATTGGCAGGAACAGGCGGCTGTATTTTAGCCGAATCGGCTGGCGGCTCAGGTCATCGGTATCACTGGTAGGCTTTTTTACTTCTTCGAGTGGCATAGTTTTGGACTACATGGTTTTGGACTACATGGTTTTGGACTAATAGGGTTTTCAATTGCCCTGGTTTTCAATTGATATAGTTCAAGAAATTGTGCTTAAGAGGCATTTTGAGAAGACAATAGTTTATCAGATTATTATACATAGAGTAAATTATAGACCTAGGAGCCTGTCCGAGAATAGAAAGCCTACTGCGGAAAAGCTGATTTTGGCC
>CBDTVA010000060.1:0-11051 GCA_965363935.1 uncultured Gammaproteobacteria bacterium
GTTTTACTCACATATAGACTATTTTTTTATTTTGTCAAAACTTGTGAGTTTTATATCGCTGTTTATTGTTTAAGTCGTTGCTTAATATTTGAAACTAACTGAACTTCATCAAAAAATTTATCCGACAGTGTGATGATCGGAATTTCATTATATTGTTTATCTGTTCCCAGGAGCTTGTTCGCTTCATGATCGTCACAAATAGGCATACTATCTCCGAGTAAAATCAGATCAGGTGTTTTTTCTGACACGCTGTCTAAACACTCTTTACCTTTATTAATGCATCTTAAATCAAATTCATTTTGCAGTATTTTTGTCAAATTGATTTGATTGAACAAGTTATCATCAACACTTAATATGTAGGGTTTGTTTCTCATAATAGATTAAGCTCCTTAAAAAATTCACACGGATACCGCTTTTCAGTGAATTTTTCATTTATCAGACTCATTTATACCATTATTTCTATAAGTGATTATAAATTTCTTTTGTGTCAGTTTTATGACAATTACATGAAATTTATAAGAAATTTGCAAATCACCAGATGAAAACCATAATAAATTAAAATTTTTAATTTCCTGTATAAAATCCATTTTAGCGGACATAAATCATCGCTTTTATATTTAGAGTATGTTTAACTCTAATAAAATTATTCTTCAGAGGTGTAACCATGTCTAAACAAATAGGTATTCTTACTGCCGGCGGTGACAGTCCTGGACTCAATGCAGCCATACGCGGTGTCGGTAAAGCCGCCCAAAATCACTATAATATGCATTTGATGGGATTTCGTGATGGTTTTCGCGGACTGGTTGAGAACCGCTCCTTTCGTCTGGAAGGTGACATACTATCCGGGATACTCACCCGTGGAGGCACTATTCTTGGAACCAGCCGTGATAAGCCGCATCGTATGGAAATTGGCGGTAAAATCATGGATATGACTGATGTAATAGTAGAAAATTATAAATCCAATCATCTGGATGCCCTGGTCTGCCTGGGCGGCGGGGGTACTCAAAAAAATGCTTTGAGATTAATGGAAAAAGGTCTGAATATTATTACTCTGCCTAAAACCATTGATAATGACGTGGCCATGACAGACACAACCTTTGGCTTTGACACCGCCCTGGGCATTGCAACCGATGCGATTGACCGTCTGCACAGTACGGCACATAGTCACCACCGCATTATTGTCGTTGAAATCATGGGCCACCGGGCCGGATGGCTGGCTCTGGGTGCAGGTATTGCGGGCGGTGCTGATGTTATCCTTATTCCTGAAATCCCCTATGATATCCATATTGTTGCCGATGCCATCACCCAACGGGTTCGCAGCGGCAAAACATTCAGTATTGTCGCCGTTGCCGAAGGTGCCTTACCTATCAAGGAAGCAGAGATCGCCAGAAAGCTGGAACAGCGCAAACTGAACCCAAAAGACAAAAAAGATAAGAAAGAAGCCAAGGCAAGACTGGCAGAGCTGGAAAAAGAACATGCTGATCATACCTTCCATCTGTCTCGCCAGCTAGAGGAGCTGACGGGTCTGGAATCACGGGTAACCATTCTTGGTCACCTGCAACGGGGCGGAACACCTTCTGCCGCTGATCGTATTCTGTCAACCCGACTGGGAACCGCTTGCGCTCAATTCATTGATCAGGGGAAGTTTGGAGTGATGGTAGCAGCTAAAGGTGAAATGGCTATTCCAGTGCCTTTGCAGCAGGTCGCTGGTAATAAGAAGCTGATTCCACCTGATCATACCTGGATTCAAGCGGCCAGAATGGTAGGTACTAATTTGGGAGATTAGTAGTGATTAGTAGTTAAGTGGTAAGGCTAAAAATTTCATATAGACCTTACCACCGGGTATAATTCAAAAGGCCATACAGCAGCAATGTTGATGCTGTATGAGTCAATGGCAAAACAGAACGTGCATTTATTACAATCATGAGCTATATATTTAAGTAGTTTAAGTATAATGCATATTCTATCCATATGGTTCTGCGATTCCTAAAATTTTTTTTACCTTTTCAGCATCTCAATGATCATCAGCTAATTGAATTAGGCAATTTAATACAGATAAAAAAAATTCCGCCCAATGAAACATTTATTCAGCTCTTTAGTGACACATCCTATCAGTACTTTTTAATTGATGGCACAGTGGAAGTCGGTGATGAAAGCGCCACTCAATGGTTGATTCATTCACGCAGTGAAAATGCCCGTAATCCTCTGTCCCGTTTCCGTCCCAGTCGATATAGTGTCAAATCAGTAACAGAAATTAAAGTCGTTATCGTTGACCTGGATACGGTTTTTCAATTCGCCAACAAATCGGCTCAGGACGACCATTCTGAAAAAATCAAACAGCACTATCTTTACCAAAAACTGCTCAAAGATTTACGCGATAATCGTCTTACATTGCCCAGTGTTCCAGATGTTGCAATCAAGATTCGTCAGGCCTTGTATGATGAAAAGAGCAATTTCCGGCAAATAGCCAATATCATTGCCTCTGATCCCGCCATTACAACCAAAATAATAAAAACAGCAAACAGTGCCCTGTACCGCTCCATACACAAAATCGATGATTGTCAGATGGCAGTGACAAGACTTGGGACTAAAGTCACCTCACAACTTGTGACTTCCTTTAGTATGAAAGAATTATTTACCACTAAAAACAAATCCTTAAAAAAGAAAATGATGGCTGTCTGGAATCACAGTCGTGAAGTAGCAGCCCTCAGTTTTGTACTGGCTAAAATTACCCCCGGTTTTAACGCCGAACATGCCTTACTCGCAGGTTTACTTCATGATATAGGTGCTATTCCAATAATTTCTTATGCGGATAAGCACCCTGAAATCATGGAAAATCAATATGATTTTGATTTACTGATCGATGAGTTAAAAGGAGAAATTGGTGCCGCCATTCTCACAAAATGGAGTTTTTCTGATGATCTAATCACTACAGCCAAAGAATCTGAAAACTGGTTCAGGCAACCTGGAGAAAAGCCGGAATACTGTGATATTATCATTGTCGCCCAGTTACACGCGATGGTCGGCAAACCTGTCTCTGCCAATACTATTGCAGGAACAGCTGACGCTGCTCATAAAAGGTCAGTCATACCCAGACTGGATGAAGTGCCTGCTTTCACCAAGCTGGCTTTGGGCCAGCTCACTCCCGAACTCAGTATCAAGGTTCTTGAGCAGGCAAAAGAACAGGTTGAAGAAACGATCAACCTGCTTTCCTGAATAAACTACTATTATTTATTCAATTTTTTTTTATTCTTGCTATAGTAAAATCCATATATCATCATAAAAGAGTAGCAGTAAACATGCATAAATTACAAAATAGCATAACCCTGAAATCAATTTTTGTCTTTCTTTTGCTGATTTTCCCATTTACTGCAGTATTGGCTTCTGCAGGAGACAGTCCTGCAAATCTGACCGGTACACTCTATGGGATCATCGCCTTAGTGGTTTTTGTGCTTGCCTACAGTCTGGTTATCGGTGAAGAATTTTTACATCTAAGGAAGTCCAAACCGGTGCTGGTTGCCGCTGGTCTGATCTGGATTCTGGTCGGGCTGGCCTATAACCACATTGGTGAACCTCATGCTGCAGGTGTTGCAGTAAAACATAATATTGAAGAATACGCTGAACTGCTGCTGTTCTTATTAGCTGCAATGACTTATATCAATGCACTGGAAGAGCGTAATGTATTTGACGCCTTAAGATCCTGGCTGGTTTCCAAGGGCTATTCTCTAAAAACCGTTTTCTGGATCACCGGCTTACTGGCTTTTGTTATTTCCCCCATTGCTGATAACCTGACAACAGCCCTGCTAATGGCTGCCGTAGCGATGTCAGTAGGCGCAGGTAATACCACTTTTATTGTTCTGGCGTGTATCAACATTGTGGTGGCTGCTAATGCTGGCGGTGCCTTTAGCCCATTTGGTGATATTACCACTCTGATGGTCTGGCAAAAAGGCATTGTGCAATTTGAGCAGTTTTTCTCTCTGATTACCCCTTCCATTGTCAACTGGCTGGTACCTGCCATTATTATGTCCTTTTCGGTTCCCAAAGGTCATCCTAAACCCATAGAATCAGAGGTAACGGTAAAAAAAGGCGGCTATATTATGATCGGCCTGTTTCTCTTTACCATCACTTTGGCAGTCAGCTTCCACAATTTTTTACACTTGCCGCCTGTTCTTGGCATGATGACGGGTTTGGGCTTACTCAAGTTTTTTGCCTATTTCCTGAAAAAAGGAGCCGAAGCCGAAGCACGCTCTTTGGAAGCAGCCGAATTAAATTCAGCCTTACAGATTGAACGCCCTGATGGTGATAACAGGGAACAAGCAGAAGGTTATAATATCTTCACTATCCTGGCCAGAGCCGAATGGGATACCCTGATGTTTTTCTATGGTGTTATTTTATGTGTGGGAGGTCTGGGTACTTTAGGTTATCTGGCCATGGTATCTGAAGCGATGTATACAGGCAGCGGCTTTATGAATAGCGGAATTACTGGCGCTAATATCATTGTCGGGGTGCTTTCAGCAATTGTAGACAATATACCGGTTATGTTTGCTGTGCTGACCATGAATCCGGACATGTCATTAGGCCAGTGGTTACTGGTCACATTAACTGCAGGCGTAGGCGGTTCAATGTTATCCATTGGTTCAGCAGCCGGTGTCGCGCTAATGGGCCAGGCCAGAGGGATGTACACGTTTTTTGCACACCTGAAATGGTCATGGGCCATTGCACTGGGATATGCGGCCAGTATTTGGGTGCACTTACTGGTGAATGCCGACTTAATGGAAGTTGCTATTAACAGCGCCAAATAGGTTCCGTCTTAACTTTTGTTCTTTAAATCTGTGCTAAGAGCAGCCTTAAAAAAGAAGTCAGTTGGTTTTTCTCCATAAAACCTGACCAGCTGATTTTTTCTCCAGCATATTTAAATACTCTTCATGAGCCTCTAGTTCTCCATCAGAGGCTTTTAAGACCTTCAGCATGGCACGATCTTTGTCCAGCTTTCTTATCACTTCAGCACCACCAATAACTCCGCTGTCATTAGTTAAAGTCAGGCTGGTCTGACCACCGGTCATGGCCAGATAAACATCAGACAGAATTTCAGAGTCCAGTAAAGCGCCATGTAACTGACGATTACTATTGTCAATATTATAACGTTTGCAAAGAGCATCCAGATTATTTTTCTGTCCCGGATGGATTTCCCGGGCCAGCTTTAAAGTGTCAAGAATAGTGCAGCAAACATCAATTTTTGCAATTTTTTTGCCCAGTTTATTTTCCAGCAGGCTAAACTCGTTATTAATAAAGCCTACATCAAACGGTGCATTGTGAATAACCAATTCGCTGTCTTTGACAAAATAAATGAATTCATCATAAATATCAGCAAAAAAAGGCTTATCCTCTAAAAATTCATTGCTAATGCCGTGGATCTCCATGGCACCTTCATCCACCAGGCGTTCAGGATTAATGTATTGATGATAGGTATTACCTGTTAACTTTCGATCAATCAGTTCCACGCAGCCAATTTCAATAATGCGATGACCATTGGAGGGCTCCAGACCTGTTGTTTCAGTGTCTAAAACAATTTGTCTCATAGCGAATCAATTCCTTTATTTGCCAACTCGTCTGCCCGTTCATTCTCGGGATGACCGGAATGACCTTTAACCCAGTGCCAGGTTACCTGATGCTTTTGCACCAGCTTATCAAGTTGTTTCCACAAATCCGAATTTTTCACTGGTTTTTTGCTGGCTGTTTTCCAGTCACGCTTTTTCCAGTTGCTGATCCACTCAGTTATGCCTTTACGTAAATATTGTGAATCCGTCGTTAAAATCACTTCACAGGAACGTTTTAGCTGGGAAAGAGCCTGAATCGATGCCGTCATTTCCATGCGGTTATTAGTGGTTTCTTTTTCACCACCAAAATATTCTTTTTCTGTATTCTGATAGCGCATTAAAGCTCCCCATCCGCCAGGTCCGGGATTTCCTCTACAGGCGCCGTCAGTGTATATATAAACTTTATTATCCATGATGTTACTTTTTAAGAATGCCCTTACTTAAATCCAGCGCTGGGCTGTGAGGCCTCAGAAGCAATAAACCCTTTGGAAAGTTTCCAGCCTTGCGGAATTGGAGTGAGAGTTGATACGCGTTTTGTTGCAACCATCAGATAGCCTCCTGCCGGTAAAATTTTTGAAAACTGACCAGCTTGTTCAATGAATGTTAGTTTTTTTAATAATACCGAGCTTCTTAACGGTGGACGGTAAAAATACTCGCTTACCAGGTCTATGTCAAACCCCAGTAACTGCAGCCAGTCTCTTAATCGCTTCTGACTGATCAGATGTCCACAGGATGGCAATGGTACTTCCCAATGGGTGGCTTTTCCGGCTTTTTTTTGCGAAATGCGATTTTTCATTTCCCAATATTTATGCCAGAAACCCCATAGACTCACAGGGTTAAAGCCTAAAAAAATGGCTTTCCCCTCTGCCACAAGAATCCTTTCAACTTCCCGGAGGATTTGATGCGGGTTTTGCTCAAATTCAAGGGTATGAGGCAAAATAACAGCATCAAGTGAATGATTCTGTATGGGTAAGTCATCAAAACGGGTAACCATGCACGTTCCGGGATTGGCCTGATTGACGTGAGCCAGTGACTCAAGAACAAATTTACCTGATATTCTTGAACCGGCAATCAGGCCTCTTTGGTCTGCATTTTTATCAAGACAGCCCAGTTGCACCAGGTTATAACCAAAGATATGTTCCAGCAGTTGATTAAGATATTGCTTTTCGTTGTCCAGCAGTGATTGACCTAGTTCAGTGGCGTACCAATCACGTACCATTAACCATGGATTATCAAATTGACAATGCTTTTCTTCATTTTTAACATTTTTCTTGCCAAAAGGAGAAAATAAATCCCTGGGATTATTCATTTTCATGATGTTTTTGTGTAATAATTAAATACTATGAGCACAGCAAAAGTCACCTATGTTCCAGCTTTCAATGATAATTATATCTGGTTTATCCATGGTTTGCCCGAAAAGCACGCCCAAAAACAAATAATTATTGTCGATCCCGGTGATGAGGAGCCGGTAATTCAATCAATTGAGCACAATCACTACGAACCACAGGCTATTTTTATTACCCATCATCATTGGGACCATACGGGTGGAGTATCAGCTCTGGTGAAAAAATATCAACTCCCGGTTTATGGTCCTGCTAATGAAAAAATTCCTCATATCACCCATGCTCTATCAGAAAATCAAACCATTTCACTGAAACCAATGGGCTTATCCTTTACTATTCTAGATGTACCGGGGCACACAAAAGGCCATATTGCCTACCTTGGACAACAACTATTATTTATTGGCGATACCTTGTTTGCAGGTGGCTGTGGTCGCCTTTTTGAAGGTACAGCCGAACAAATGCATCATTCATTGTGCAAATTACTTGAGCTGGATAATAATACAATAGTCTATTGTGCCCATGAATACACTGAGGATAATTTGCGTTTTGCACAACGGGTTGAACCAGACAATGAGCGCTTGAAAAACAGAATTAATGAAACAAGGCGCCTACGTCAAAACCTCCAGGCAACTGTTCCATCCAGTCTGGAGCTTGAAAAACAAACCAATCCGTTTTTACGATTTAATATCGATTCTGTTAAATCAGCGGCAGAAAACTTTATTAAAAAGCCTCTTGATACTCCTGCAGAGGTCTTTAAAACAGTCCGTTATTGGAAAGACACACTCGATTAAAAACATCAAGAATAGTGCTTAAGCTTAATTATGAAATTAAAACAATGTTTTTTACTGTTATTTATTTTACTATTTCTCAATGGTTGTTCTTCATTGACCCCCTCTGAGCAGAAAAACACTGCTATAAAAACCATAACTGACAGGGATTATATTTCTGACACAGAAGTTGAACATTCAGTATCCAGAAATACAGAGATAGCTGCGGAAAATGATTCGGTTATTGAATCAACTCACAGAGTACTGCAATCCAGCACGACAACTGTCAATGCCCGGGATCAAATCAATGGCAAGCCGATAAATATACATGAGATGCCTGAATTTGATAATGTCTGGGAACGCTTACCCGATATGTTTAAATTTTCTGATACTGATAATAAACGAATACAAATACAACAAAAAAAAATTTTAAAACACAAAAGGCAGCTTAAAGCAATTTCACAACGTGCTTCACCTTTTTTATATCTCATCACCGAAGAAGTCGACAAACGAAACATGCCGGGTGAAATTGCTCTTCTGCCCATTATCGAAAGTGAGTTCAAGACAAAAGCCTATTCAGGAAAAAAAGCAGCCGGATTATGGCAGTTTGTACCTGCAACAGGCCGCCATTTTGGTTTACAACAAACCTGGTGGTACGATGGCCGCAAAGATGTTTATAAATCAACCCACGCGGCTCTTACCTACCTTGAACAGTTAAATAAATACTATAAGGGTGACTGGATGCTCACACTGGCCGCATATAATGCCGGTTCAGGTACTATTAATAAGGCAGTAAGAAAAAATCGCCAGAAAGGAAGACCTATTGATTACTGGTCTCTGGACTTAACTAAAGAAACTCGAAATTATGTGCCTAAATTAATGGCCATGGCTAAATTAATACAGCATGCTAAAGACTACAGCATTAATTTGACACCCATTGAGAATAGTCCACAATTAAAGTTGCTTGATATTCAATCACAAATTGACCTGTCTGTGGCGGCCAAAATGGCGGGTATCAGCCTTGCGGAAATACAAACCTATAACCCGGCATTCAACCAATGGGCTACTGATCCTGATGGTCCCCATCATCTGCTCATGCCCATTGATAAGGTTAATCACTTTGAAAAACAGCTGGCCATGCTGGATGAAGATGAGCGTGTACAAAGGCGCCGCCACAAAATTCGTTCTGGCGAAAGTTTAAGCGTGATTGCCCGGACATACAATATATCAATTAAGGCATTAAAAAAAGCTAACCGTCTTAAGAGCAATCGTATCAGAGCAGGAAAATATCTGATGCTTCCGGGATCCAGTATTCCTGATATAAACTCGACAACTATTGCATTCGCAAATATCGAACCAGCTTCTTCCCCTGCTGGGGTCATTGACAAGTCGAAAGCCTACACTGTACGCAAAGGGGATTCTTTCTGGAAAATTTCCCGCAGGTTTAAGATACCCCATCGAAAACTGGCAGCTCTAAATGGACTGTCCGCCAATGATACCTTATCTATTGGACAGGTTTTATTGGTCGGGTATAACTCCTCATCTAATACCAAATTCCGATCCGATAAAACGGTAACAGTTAAAACTCCTGCATCTAAAGATCTTATATCCAAAACAAGGGAAATCAGCTATAAAGTTCAGCAAGGTGACTCACTCTATGTCATTTCGAAACGATTTAAAGTCTCTATTAGTGAACTTAAAAACTGGAATGCATTGAATAATAAGAAATATTTACAACCAGGACAAGAACTTAAGGTCCATGTCACTATTCTCAGTCAGGCTATTTAGTGGACTACTCTTTTACCGTCCTCAACACCAGGCAAACATACAAATTAAAGCGCGGTCATAATCTGCTCAACAATTTACTATTAAATAATATTAAAACTCATGCAAAGTGTGGTGGTAAAGCAATTTGTGGCCGTTGCCGTGTTAAAATCTCTTGCGGACTTAACTATTGTAATAAACCAGCGGCTGAAGAAAAAGTAGTCCTCACTGAATTGGAGCTCGAACAGGGCTGGCGTCTGACTTGCCAGACTTATTGTCTAAAAAGTATCAACCTTTACCTGCCTTCTCAGGATGAATTAGAATAATAAAGTCTTGAACAAAATAATTCCGTTCCTGGTAAAATAAAAAATTACTTTATTTGTAATTCCCAAACGAATTATCTATACTTTTCTTATTTCGTTTAAGTCTAGTTTCATGAAAAACTTATTAATCAAGCGATTATTCACTTATTTATTACTGACTTGCCTCTTACTTCTGGTATCAGCCTGCTCTTCAATGATATCATCCACAGTCAATAAACTGGCTGACAATTTATCCCATACTATTCTAAACTCTGATGATCCCAAAACAGTTGCTGATGGTGCACCAGCCTTTCTTCTCCTGATGGACAGTTTGTTAATTGACTCAGCTAATAACCTGGATTTATTGCAATCTTCTGCTACATTGTATGGAGCCTATGCCAGTGTTTTTGTCGCTGATCCGAAACGTGCCGCACTCATGACCAGCAAAGCAATTGGCTATGCAGAACAGGCTTTATGCCTGTCGGACAATACTTTATGTGAGATTCGGCAAGCTGATTTTTCGGCATTCACGCAACAGGTCAGACAAATCAACAAAAATGATCTTAAGCCCTGGTTTGTATTTGGTTCTAGCTGGGCTGGCTGGATCAAGGCAAATAACGGCAGCATGTCAGCTATAGCCGAATTACCTAAAGTAAGTCTCATTATGGAACGCATTATTGAATTGGATGAAAGCTGGCAAAACGGTTCTGCACATCTTTATATGGGCGTATTAAAAACTTTAATTCCACCGGCATTAGGCGGTAAACCGGAGCAAGCTCGTCAACATTTCGAACGAGCGATAGAACTTTCTGAAGGAAGAAATCTAATGGTCAAAGTGTTGTTTGCTGAAAAATACGCACGATTAGTCTTCAATCAAACACTCCATGATCAACTGTTAAATGATGTCATTCACTCCGATCCATACCGTAACGACCTGACTTTAATGAACACCCTGGCTCAGAAAAAAGCACGTACACTATTAGAGTCTTCAGATGAATATTTTTAGAGTCTTCAACTGAATATTATTAGAGTCTTCAACTGAATATTATTAGAGTCTTCAACTGAATATTATTAAAGTCTTCAACTGAATATTTTTGAAAAAACATCTTCACATGACGCGTGTAAACTAACCTGTGTGCACTCGAAAAAATTGGTAATTTATGAATTTTCACTCATTATAGGGTTACTTCTTTCAGGTTCAAACTAATTTCGGAAAACTGTATGATAAAACCATCAAAAGTGTTTTTTAGTTCCTTCTTTCTAGTCATTTTTCTTTTA
>CBDTVA010000061.1:0-11034 GCA_965363935.1 uncultured Gammaproteobacteria bacterium
CCACACCGCCCACTCCCTGGTGGACTGCATCTGCATCAGCGTAAGGTAATTTTCATTGATTTTCGAACATCGCCATTTTCCAGATAGTGCAATTCAATCGTTTCACCGCGCGGATTATCAATTAACGTCAGTTTAAGATCGGTATAGTTATTAACCGGCTTATTATTAATGCCGACAATAACACTGCCCGCTGTTATTCCAGCCTCTTTAACTACACTGTTTTGCACAAAGCCCTGGATAACAACCCGCCCATCAATAGTTTCTACAAACACCCCTAATAAACCTGAGGGTTCCAGGCTCTGATTGGCTGAGAGTACCAGAAAGTCGGCCATATCAGGGGACAGCGATAAAGAATCATCATTAACCAGGATAGAGAACTGCTTGCTATCAAGTCGACGTTTGATCCGGTTTGGAATACCCGAGCCAAAACGAATGTGGCCACTGCCTGCCAGCACCAACATCGTTAAATCAGGATGCTGTTGCAAATAGTCTACTGTCCGTGTCGCCATGCTTTCGTCCCAGGTCAACTGGGTGACAAGAAAATTTGCAAATTTTCTGGACTTGCCCGGATGTAATTTAAAAATATCACGTAATCGTTCAACATAGTCCCGATCAGTAAAATCATAACTGTCCGGTAGCTGCGACTGCAACTCAGCAGGCAACTGCTCAAAGCCTCCCTTGCCTAAAGCAGAAATAAGTTCCTGCGAAGCATTGAGCGCAATAATCGGGATTTGTTTTTCACGTGCATATTGAATGATGGGACGGTATAAACGATAATCGTAACCCCAGCGTTGGAAATATTCGGTACGATGAAGCATTTCAGTTTCAGTGATTTTACCAGCGATATAATCATCCAGATGTTTCTGAAAAGGCTGTTGAAACCATTCTACTCCCAGAGCAACACGTTGTTTACTCAGGTAAAGGTGCTTTAGTACCTCCAGTTGCACCAGATGGTGATCGTAGCGTGTGTGAGTTTCACCTACCAGCAACACCCTGGCTTCCTTAATTTGATGGAGGATCCCATGTAATGAACTGGTCCGGGACAAATCTGCTACCGGTAGTTCTAGCATCGTAATATCAGCGGGGTTTTGTTCTCTGGCTGCAGCCAGCGTGACAAACAGAGAAAATGCCAACAGCCATAAGCTCTGGTTCAGGGCGAGTAAAAATTGAGGTTTTTTATGCATATAGCTATTTACAGAAGGCGTATTTTGTTGGCTCATATCCGCTTTTCCTGGTTGTTAGCACTTATCTTGCTGCTGATGTTTCCTCTGGCCAAAGCGCAGACCATCCATCATACATTAAGCGTCACACTATTACCTGAACAGTCTCACATTATAGTCGTTGATCAGATACAATTTCCTGAAGGTTCAGCCAAAAACCTCAGTTTCAAGCTACGCAGTAGTTTGTCTGTAGAAGCAAAAGACGCCGGACTTGTAATGACCGGTGAATCCGCACAGGGCCGCCTGCGGCATTACCGTCTTAACAGATTAGCACAAAACAGCACAGTTCAGGTAACTTACCGGGGGGAAATATTCAGCAGCCAGGAGCGGCAGTTGTTTGAGATGCCTGAATCAGTGCTTTCCAGAGAGGGGGTCTACCTTGATGGCGGTAGCGGCTGGATACCCTATTTCAGTCATCAGAGCAATATCACATTTGACCTGACAGTCAAGGCACCAGAGGGATGGGAAATTATCAGCCAGGGAAAACGACAGACCATAGACAAAAGCTTTCGCTATGAAATGCCTTTACCTCAGGATGATATTTACCTTATTGGCGGACTGTTTAAACGTTATCAGAAACAGTTCAATGACATTGAGATGGAAGTTTACCTGCTTGAGGATAACCAGCAACTGGCTGAAAACTACCTGCAGGCAACGGCTCAATATCTGCAATTCTACAGTGAGTTGATCGCTCCCTACCCTTATGCAAAATTTGCCGTAGTTGAAAATCGCTGGCAAACAGGATATGGCATGCCCTCTTTTACCTTACTGGGTTCAAGAGTCCTTCGACTGCCGTTCATACTGCACAGCTCACTGCCTCATGAAATATTACACAACTGGTGGGGCAATGGGGTATATATTGATTTCACACAGGGTAACTGGAGCGAAGGTCTTACCGCCTACTTATCAGATCATCTGATCCAGGAACAACGTGGGAAGGGCCGGATTTACCGTCGCAAAGCTCTGGAACGGTATGCTAACTTTGCTGCAGAAGAGCATGACTTTGCTCTTTCTGAATTTCGTTCCCGGCATAATGAAGCCAGTCAGGCAGTGGGTTATAGCAAATCACTGATGCTCTTTCACATGTTGCGAAATCTATCAGGCCGGGAGACATTTAAGCAGAATATAAAAAAACTCTGGCAGCGCTATCAATTTCAGAAAGTGAATTTCCCTGATGTTATCCGCCAGCTTTTTACCGGTAACGATTTGCAATACCAGTTGTTTGTAGACCAGTGGCTGAAAAAACCCGGTGCGCCCAGTCTGTCTCTGGGGGAAACTCGCATCACTGAAGATGCCACAGGCTTTCATCTTCAGATGACGATAAATCAGCTTCAGGCAGGCACACCGTATGTAATGCATTTACCCGTAGACGTTGAATTGGCAGACAGGGAAAGCCTGGAAAGAAGGTTCATCACTTTAACTGAGCGACAGACTTTGATTTCCCTGAATTTTCAGCAGCGCCCGGTAAGTATCACTGTGGACCCGGATTACGATGTGTTTCGCCTGTTGGATGGCAGTGAGAAACCCTCTTCCCTGGGCCGCCTGTTTGGTGCTAAAAAACAATTACTGGTATTACCCACAGAAGTCAGTCAGGAGCAGAAAAAAGCCTGGCAGCAGCTGGCTAAACAATGGTCATCGCGTTATAACAATATTGAAATTATTGATGATATTAACTTGTCAATATTGCCCAAAGACACGGCTGTGTGGTTACTGGGCTGGAAAAATAAGGCGCTTAAAACCTATCAACAGCGTTTTACCGCAGCCGGGCAGCAGGTACTTGGCGGGGAGGTACAAATACATGGCCAGACATTAAATGCCAGTACCCACACTGCAGTATTACTTGACCCTGATAATAGCCGTACCGCTTTGGCCTTTATTGCTGCTGAACAAGCTCAGACCATTGCCTTGCTGGCTCGAAAACTACCTCATTACAATAGTTTTGGTGTGCTGGCTTTCGAATTGCCCAGGGTAAAAAATATCATCAAAAGCTCCCTGACTCCCAGAGTATCGCCGCTAAAACGCAATTTAAGCAACTGAATCTTTTTTTGTTCTCGTGACATAAAACGAATCACTGCAACTCCTTAATGCACATTAGAACCGTATTGTTTATGAAAAATACTTAGAGTTTAATGACTTACCGTGATAGCCGGTGGCAGGTGCGGTTTTGAAGGTAATGAATTGCACTTCAGAATTGCATCCGCAGTTTAATATTAACAAATTTTATGTCATCATTTACCTTTGAAGGCGTTCATCCCTCGTCCTGACAATTCTTAAATTTTATTAATTACAAAGGTATATTAAATGAAGTTTGTATTCATGAAGTCTTTTGGTTCTATAGTGCTTTTAACAATGCTGGCGATACCCCTGTGGGCAACTGCCAGTGAAAAGCAGGCACATGATGATCCGGCAAAATGGTCATATAAAGGTGCTAGCGGTCCGGCTCACTGGGGGGATTTATCTCCTGAATATACTACGTGTAAGCAGGGGAAGAATCAGTCACCTGTAAATATTAACAGTGCTATTGATGGCCGTTTACCGTCAATTAAATTTGATTATAAGATGCTGGTTGCTGAAAATATCATTAATAATGGACACACCATTCAGGTTAATATCCGCAAGGGAGGTCTTATCAAGCTGGATGGTAAAGACTTTTTCTTAAAACAATTTCATTTTCATAGTCCCAGTGAAAATATGATTGACAGCATGAATTTCCCACTGGAAGCCCACTTTGTTCATGCCAGTGAAGACAATGAATTAGCGGTAGTGGCTTTGTTATACCAGCCTGGAGCTCCCAACCCCGCTCTGGATGTGCTGTTAAAAAATCTGCCCATGAATGCCGGCGATGAAAATCGTCTAGGTTCTAAAGATATAGAACTCTTTGAACGGTCGAAGAAAATAAGTGATTATTTCCGCTTCAACGGTTCTCTGACAACGCCCCCCTGTACTGAAGGGGTACGTTGGATAGTGAGCAGAACAAAGTCCACTATTTCCAGACGGCAACTGGATAAGTTTCAACAAGCGTTAAAACATCCAAATAATCGCCCCATTCAGCCACTCAATGCACGCACGGTTATTAAATAATCATAGAATGGGCTTGCCAGCCTTCCCCAGCGGGGAAGGTGCTGCCTTATGTTACAGTTTAGTCTCGCACAGGCTCCTGGCGGCTGCTGGCAGGTTGCTCTGCTTTCTCCATCGACCCGGCAATTTTCAACTTAAGACCAAAAAACCACGCGCCCAGGCTGATAATAAAAATTACAGCCGTTATTATCATGGAAAAGAAGTTTCCACCTACCAGAGCGAGTGAGACAGGACTAAAAAAGACTAAATTGAACACATTAACCAGGATAGCGATGGCAGAAAAAACCAGACTGCCTGTCAGTCCGGCAAATCCCGCCATAAAGATGGAAGCCCAGATGAGGTATATGGTTACAATGGGTGTAAAAACAGCCATCATGGCGAGCAATAAACTGCTCATTCCGAGCATTTTTTTAATACTATAAAGCAACGAGTTCATTTGTATACTCTTATTTTATAAATTACTTATTTAAACATAGTTAACTTATATTGGACAGTGCTTTCTGATTCTGCTGCGAGTATGTACCATCAAACTCAGCAAAAAAAGAAGGACAAAAAAGGATAGACAATTTTAAAAGTAGACTTTAGGCGCTAATTTTTTTAGCTTTCAGATTATTATTAATATCTCTGCTTTGACGAATAAGCTCATTACTATCATAGCAATGTGAAGATTTAGTCAGTCTGTCGTAAAGAACAACATTTACGCTGGCAGCCAAATTCATGCAGCCGTTAGTAGGCACGTACACAACCGCATCCGCTTTATCTATTATTTCCTGACTCAGCGTACCGTCTTCTGGTCCAAAAATATAAAAGGCGTTGTCCGGGTGCTGATACTGTGGCAAGGGTATTGCACCTTCAGCAAATTCAACACAAACTATTTCCATATTCTCAGGAGCTTCATGTATAAGACAGGGTACTCCAGAGACTGGAATATTCAGACTGACATTACGACTCATATTGGGGGTGCCCGGATTAAGCTTTACAGCACGAGGGTAACGCTTTCCGGTATAAAAAATTGAATCGACGCGAAAGTTGCCCGCCGCACGCTTTACTGAGTTTACATTCTCCGGACTTTTGGGGTTACTTAATCCAATGCTGACTTTTGATTTATTCAATGAGATTAATTGTCTCGCTATCAATCAGGCTATTGCCTGTGTTTCACGCCATTAATAATGGATGCAATTACAATAAGAACCAGTGTGCCGAACAATTGTAAAAAGGGCAATACAATAAAGATCAAACCTGAACTGCCATCTGACAGTACCGCCATATAATAATAGTAGTTAAGCACATTAATTCCTAAGAAAAACAAAGCGCTTATGACCAGAAACATCAATGCATTAACCGAGTCCTGGATAAAAAAATTTGTGATAAACAAAAGGCTGTAAGGAAGAGCCACCCAGATCATATAAAACACATGATCATCCTTTACCTCTATACTTGTACTATTGTCATGCCAGGATGGCCAGAAGTGAAATAACAAGGCATTCACAGTAACAATGCACAGGAGCATAACCGTATTAGATAAAAATAGTGCTGTCTTAGGAGTCATTGCAGGCAAATTTTTAAGCGTTAATTTAAGTTGATAAGCCCATTATATCGTGACAATGCTTCATAATCACCCGTCAATTCAAGCGTGTTTCCAGCACCGGGTTATCTGCACAGTGCAATTCAATATCCCTGTTGAGGTTTCCTGGATTTAAGGCTGCCCTTAGTCCCAGAGTTCCAGAATCGTCGCCATTGCTCGGGTGAATTCATCGAAGGAATGAGGTTTCACAATGTAGTCGTCAACATCATACTCAAACGCAACGGCCCGGTCTTTAGGCTCATTGGACGATGTCAGAACAATTATGCGTAGATCTTTGAGTTCCGGGTCACTGCGCAACTCACGCAAAAACTCGATGCCGCTCATCTTTGGCAGGTTGAGATCCAGAAGGATGAGTGCCGGCGGCAGTGATATTTTTTCATAGCCGTCCTGTCCGCGCAGCATGCTGAGCGCTTCCAGGCCGGTTCGGGCGATATGCAGGGGATTACTGATGTTATTCTTCTTCAGGGCGCGCTGGACGGTCATGATATCGACCCTGTCGTCCTCGATCAGTAATATTATCTCGTCTTTGTTCAACATAACTTGTTATTCCTAGTCTAATACCTTGTATTCATTTCCGACCACACTACTCTGAAGAGAGCTTGTTTGGCCAGGTAAAGTGGAAACACGCACCTTTTCCAGCTGCAGACTCCAATCTTATTGTGCCGCCATGTTCTTCCACAATTTTCTTGACCAACGCTAATCCGATACCAGTGCTGCTTTCAAAGTCACTCGACTTCAGGACCTGAAACATCATAAAGACTTTATCGTGATATTCCGGGGCTATTCCCTGACCGTCGTCGCACACGGTGAATTGATAGACATCGCCATAATTTTTGCTCCTGACCCGAATCTTTCCCCCGTCTCCCCCATGGTGTTTCAGGCTGTTACTGATCAGATTGGAGAACACCTGCCCGAGCTGGAGCCGATCAACGTACAAGGTTGGCATTTCACCCTTGATTTTAATAGTGAACCCTCCAGGAGGTGACAGTGAGTCTATTATCTCTTCGACCAGCTCTCTTGTGTCGACGTTATTTTCGGAGTCACCGGTCTTGCCTACCCGGGAATACTCCAGCAGTCCTTCAATCAGATCGTGCATCCGGCGTACCCGGTCGCGGAGCAGGGCAATTTGCTCCCGTGAAGCATCATCCAGTTTATCAGTGAGATCCTCTTCGATCCACTGGGCAAGATTGCTCACTGCCCGTAGAGGAGCCTTCAGGTCGTGAGAGGTCACATAGGCGAACTGTTCGAGATACTGAGCCTTGCGTTCCGCCTCAGCTGTACGGCTGGCGATATGTTGTTCCAGCGTTTCGTTGAGACTCTGCAGTTCCTGCTCAGCCGATTTACGCTCAATCACTTCCCGGTTCAGGGCATATACTGCCTCTTGCAGCTGTGATGTTCTCTCTTCAACTTCCTGCCGCACCCGTTTTGCCCGCCCCACTATGGTTGACAGGTAGATGCTGAGCAACAGGGTGAATGCCAGGCCTCCGGAGAAGATGACCCAGCTATTCCTGGTTTCAATATTGAATTTTTCGATAGCAGGGTGGCATACGACTTGCCATTGTTGGGTCCCTACCGAGATAGATTGAGTGTAGGTTTTCTGAGAAATATCAGTTTCGGTATCGGGCGCCAGGCCATCCCTCAATCGGGAGAGATGGGCGTACAGAAGCTGTCCATCCGCGCTGGAATGATCCTGATAGAACTGCAAATCAATCCCCCCCGAGCGAAGGCTTTCCAGGGCTCGCTCAACAATATCGCCAATGTAGAAGACGCCAATGGCAAATCCTCTGATTCTGCGGGAGCGCTGAGCCGGAATCTCTTCCGGCCCGGTGCTCTTAAAGAACACCGGAACCGCCACTACAATCCCGGTCTGATCACTGGTATCGTCGATGCGAGAGATCCCTGGAGAGACCTGGCGGCTTCGGCTGAGCTCCGCCTCCTGCAACAGAGTTGAAACAATGGGATTAGCGCCCAAATTGAGACCTAATATTTCTTTGTTGCTTTGATAGGGCTGGATGTAGAGGACAGGATAGTATACGGGCCGTTCAGGACTCTCTATCGGCTTGCCCGAAAGGTCGACTTCCCTGATCTGAAAGGGTGGAAAACTTTCCTGAGCCTCCTTCAAAAAGGCGGACCGGTTTTCAGCAAGAACTACAGGTACCCACTCCAGGGCCTTAATGCCGGCCTGACTTTTCAGTGCCGGCCCCACAAACTTTCGGAACTCCCGGCGGCCCACAAACTCCGACGCCTCAGTAAAACTGGCGATATCCTGGACTATCCCGAGGGAATACTCGATCTCCCGCTGAATGACTAATATACGATCCTGGGATGCTTCTCGGAATGCAATTTCGACCCGGCTTTTCTCCCAACTCAAAGATTGAACAAATGCGGCAATGGTTATTAAAATCCCTACCATGGCAACCAGTGAAACAGGAAAGTAGCCCCACCAGATTGATCTCGGAATCTGCGCCGATTCCTGGGATTGTTGAGGTATTACACTGTCTAGATATCTCTGACTCAGGTGCTTTTTTATGTGCAAAACTGCTGTGCACAGATTCTCTATGAAGCGGACTATTTCAGTGCCTGTGGGTATATTCCCCGGTTTCCCGTTATGATGTTTCCTGTTAGCACGTTTCATATCAGGACGTAACCGGAAAGTGCTGGGTTATGGTATTGCTGATGTGCATTAGTATCTCGTCAAGAGCCTCCTCAATTTCGGCGTTGATGATCAACGGGATCTTATGCTCTTCTGCTTCCATAATCAGATAAGACTGCAGTATCCATATCTGGTCAAGTTGTTTCAAGTAACGGGATGAAGTGCGCTCGGGTTGTTCTTTTTCCCGGTATTTAAGGCGCTTTCGCAGGGTCTTTTTGTTCTGAACGGCCAGCATCAGGGGAATGATAATAGCCTGGTCCCGGGCGATGTCCAGCTCAAGCTTCGAGGGTAACACATGGACACCATCGATGATCAGGTCGTGATTTTCCTTGACAGCACGGTAAATCGTCGCCTCCAGACCATGTTTGACTATTTTGTACTGGGACAGGAAACCACGGATCACCTCTGCGTCACCCGCTTCGGGCAGTGATTTACCTTCCTCTGTCAGCCCCCGCCAGGCTTCAAAACTCGAATAGGAGAGCGTGGGGATTTCTGTTGGCGGAAGGTAGCAGCGAACGATCTCCCGCATCATATCGGTAGATTGGGTCCTGACGATATTTAACTGATAGGCCAGTTCCGTTGTCAGGGTGCTCTTTCCAGTGCCCGTTATGCCTCCAACGAGTACGATCAAAGGCAGACCGCTCTCTTTGAAGCGTCGCCAGGAGAGAAACCGGTTCGCCGCCGATTGGGAACAGTGAACTTTCAGGCGCTGATATACAATCTCCCTTAAAGCAACATGATCAATAAGCGTCGTTTCCCCCTTCTGCAGGAATTCGTGAACCTGTTTTGCAGTGTCAAGCGCATCTGTGCGTTCAATGGCACAGGCCTGCAATGAACGCGAAAGTATGCCTGCTGAAAAAGGCACCTCATCGGTAGAGGTCTGGACCAGGATCTGCCGTTCCCGTGATGACCCAAGGTGATAAGATTTCGCCAGTCGCGCTCCAAAGCGCTCCCGCACTTCGGTTGACACCCGCTTCTTGAGTGTGTCAGTCGTAATCTCGGCTTTGTTCCCGATATTGTTCTCGAGGCTGGCACGAATAGACTGGGCAATCAGATAAGCGTCCTGAAATGAGAGGCCGGCCCGCACAAGGGACTCCACCAGTACCCCCCGTAGGAAGGGGATCCTCTCCTCGGTAGCACTCTCGATAATAAATAGTTTAGCCACGCGAACCCGCCGTCAGAAAAAACAGATGTTCTATGTGCACCGACCCCATCTGATACTTGAGTAATCTGTCCATTGATAATTTCAATCCAAGCAGGAAAATATCACTATTTTCCTGCTCCCGCAGTGGCGAGGTTAGCCAGAGCATTACTGATATTACCCAGTCGTTCGTCCTGACCTTGGACGTTGTGACGCTTCGCGATGAAGAACGGGTCGTTATAGGTGATGTGAACCTCCCTGAATCGGTCTTCCCAAACAAGAAACTTTTGCGGCAGGTCCAACGCGATCTCCTGCGAGGACTGCATCAATGGCGTTCCGGCATTGGGATTTCCGAACACGATCAATACCGGTTTGTTTCTATGTCTACCCTCACCATAGTCCAAAACCAGCGGGATCCTGAACGCCCCCGTCGCGCCAATGGCGTCTTGCAGTGCCAAAACCGTATCGTCCATTGACTGCTCACTGCTTATTGTGATCAGGCCGTTGTCCGGCATGACGAATCGCTCGGTAACACGCTCCAGCTTCTGCAGTACATGGTCATGCAAGGTGATGCTGTGTCTATCGACCAGATAACCGGTCGGGTTGCGTCTGCTTTGGATCAAGCCATCCTCGTCCTCAAAGACTAAGATCTTAATTGGCAGGTCGATGCCCACAGTTTGCGAGCGCCTCAATAGAGCACTTTCGATATACGCTGGCGGACGAGCGAATATCAATTGCGTAGGACGCAGCTCAAGACCCACGCTCAGAGCAGCCGCGGCGTGATTCACTGTCAATACGATCTCATACCCCTTCCTTTCCAGTGCGTCCTGAACAAGGTCGACAGCATTCTGCACACTGTCGGCCTCTTTAATAACTTCAGCCAAATCTTTGTCATATCGATGTGCCTGTACTGTCCCAACAGAAATTGCCAAAATTACAACACTGAGTAACCATTTCGCTAGCCTTTGCATTTCGAGCCTCCATTTCATTTAATTGTTATAGTCAATCAGGGTAAAGAATAAGAAATTCATCGACACATTACAATGCATAAATTTTAAATTTAATTTGTAAACAATTTAAACTGCATAAATAGATAACTTATTCATGCAGGGTAATAGGGTATACCCTAGGCTCATCAACTAATATCCCTAGTAAATTTATATGGAATTATAATTGGACTTAATCTATGATTTTTAATAAAAGACAGTATATACCTGAGTGTTCTGATATGTTTAATAGAGAAATTCAGATCGAGTTAACCGCTAGTTGAACAAAACCGCTTCGCGCTAACTTATCTTAAAGAAGCTATCTACTATCTTTACACACCACCCCCGCAGGTTGGCATTTCCCAAGCGTG
>CBDTVA010000062.1:0-10944 GCA_965363935.1 uncultured Gammaproteobacteria bacterium
TAATTGCTGTTTATTGGTGACATCAAATGTCAGAGCATGAACTTTCAAATCCGGGTCAAGCTTATCAATGCTCTGCTGAAACTTGTCTACCAGGCAAAGTGTATAATCACCGGAATCCTGTAACAACCTGGCAATGGATTTACCAATTCGACCCAGCCCCAAAATGACAATTTTATGCATAATCAGATAATTTTTTGTAGTCTATGCTAGTCAAACTGATAATTAAATTCGCTCTCTTGCACCGATATACGTACTGCCGAAACAAGTTCTCCACCCAGCATTCTAGTCAAAAATTCCTGGCTCATTTCCGGCAAGACGGTGTTGGTCAATATGGTATCCACTACCCTCGCCCCACTCTCAAGTTCGGTGCAACGATCAGCAATAAGCTGGATGACTTCATCATCATAGCTAAACGGTATACCGTGATTTTCCATGATACGTTTTTTGATCCGACCCAATTGCAGCTTAATAATCAATTTCAACATCTCATCGCTGAGTGGGTAATACGGGATTGTGACCAGACGACCTAACAAGGCAGCGGGAAATATTTTAAGCAGGGGCTCACGCAAAGCTTTGGCGATCCCTTCCGGTTCCGGCATCAGTTCCGGATCTTTGCACAGGTTCATGATCAGGTCGCTGCCGGCATTGGAAGTCAACAGAATAATCGTGTTCTTGAAGTCAATAAAACGCCCTTCAGCATCCTCCATCCAGCCCTTGTCAAAGACCTGGAAAAATATCTCGTGAACATCCGGGTGCGCTTTTTCCACCTCATCCAACAGAATAACACTGTAAGGTCTGCGTCGAACAGCCTCGGTCAGCACCCCTCCTTCACCATAACCAACATAACCGGGAGGTGAACCTCTCAGTGTTGATACCGTATGTGCTTCCTGGTATTCACTCATATTGATGGTAATAATGTTTTCTTCACCTCCATAAAGCGACTCGGCCAAGGCCAGACCGGTCTCCGTCTTACCCACACCAGAAGGACCACAGAGCAGAAAAACACCAATTGGTTTACCCGGATTATCAAGACTGGCCCGGGAAGTCTGTACTCTCCGGGCAATCATATCCAGTGCATGTCGCTGGCCAATAACACGTCGATTCAGGGTATCACCCAGCTTAAGTATTGCCTCAATTTCATTTTTGACCATACGTCCCACTGGAATGCCTGTCCAATCAGCAATAACTGAAGCAATAGCCTGGTTATCAACTGTAGGGAAGATCAAAGGCCGTTCACCTTGCAGGGCTTCCAGTCGAGTTTGCTGCTCTTGAAGTTGTTGTATAAATTCCATGCGCTGGTTTTCATCCAGACATTCAGTATCATCTTTTGCTGCCGGTGAAGCTCCCTGGAGAACACTTTCAGTGGGAATCTCAGCTTTAGAATCATCAACATTGTGATCATCTTCGTTATCCACTGCTGTTGTGTTAACTTCTGCATCAGACTGTTCATGCTTTTCTTTTTCCGTTAGCACTCCCTGTAATTTTCCACGTAATTCAAGAATTTGTTCAACCAGTGTTTTTTCCTCCAGCCAACGCTTTTCCAATTCTTCCAGATGCTGTTGTGCTTCGGCAAGTTTGCTGTCCAGTTCGTTCCTGCGCTCTTGTGTATCAATACCAACAGCACTTTCACGTTCTATAATACCGGATTCAACATTAAACGCCTCGATTTGTCTGCGGCAGTCTTCCACCTCAGCGGGTACCGCATACTGGCTGATAGCAACACGGGCGCAGGCAGTGTCCAGTACACTTATAGATTTATCCGGTAATTGTCGATCCGGGATGTAGCGGTGGGAAAGCTTTACAGCATCTTCGAGCGCTTCATCAAGCAACAAAACCTGATGATGATTTTCCATCACAGAGGCTACACCCCGCATCATATTAATTGCATTTTCTTCAGCCGGTTCATCAATCTTCACAACCTGAAAACGCCTGGTAAGGGCCGGGTCTTTTTCGAAGTATTTCTTGTATTCTGCCCAGGTTGTCGCCGCGACAGTACGTAACGTGCCTCTGGCTAGTGCAGGTTTAAGCAGATTAGCCGCGTCACCGCTTCCTGCGGAACCACCCGCGCCAATCAAAGTATGAGCTTCATCAATAAAAAGTATAATGGGTTTTTCTGAGGACTGGACCTCTTCAATAACCTGACGCAGACGATTTTCAAATTCGCCTTTCATACTGGCACCTGCCTGCAACAGACCTAAATCCAGCGTTCGTATAGTAACGTCCTGCAAAGGTGGTGGAACATCGCCTGCCGCAATGCGCAGGGCAAAACCCTCAACTACGGCTGTTTTACCCACTCCTGCCTCACCCGTCAGTATGGGATTATTTTGTCGACGACGCATTAAAATATCGATGATTCGCCTGATTTCATCATCCCGCCCTACAATCGGGTCCAGTTCTCCCTGACGGGCCTTTTCAGTAAGATCAACAGAAAATTGCTGCAACGCCTGCTGCTTACCCATTTGCGCAGGCGACATGGCACCTGAAGCTTCTCCTGGTGCAGCAGCACCGGCCAGTTGACTGCCATCATGCGCCTGCAAGGCATCTTCTGGCGACCCTGACACAATGGCATCAAACTCATCCACCAGCGTATCCGTATTTATCTTCTTAAACTGGTTGGATATGGCATTCAAGATGTTGCGTAAATCATTCGTTTTAACCACGCCAATGATTAAATGTCCGGTGCGAACCTGACTGCTGCCGAACATCAGGCTGGCGTATAACCAGCCCTGTTCAACGGTCTGTTCGACATGCGCAGACAGATCAGAAATTGAAGATGCACCTGAGGGCAGGCGATCCAGAACTTCGGTGAAATCACGTGCAAGATGGGCAGGATTCAGATCAAATTTTTTAATAATTCGATGCAGATCCGAATCCTGTGACTGCAAAATTTGATGCAGCCAGTGCACCAGTTCCACATAGGGATTGCCACGCATTTTACAAAATACGGTAGCACTTTCAATGCCTTTATAAGCCATATTATTCAGTTTGCCAAACAGAGCCGTGCGACTAATTTCTGTCATGCGATATTCTCCATATAAAGATACAAATCATTAGCATCCGATTTTCTATTTTTGTTTTCCAGCCAGCTTGTCAAGCCAAGCTGACCATATTCGCCCAGCCTGGCAGGCGGGACATCCTGTTTACTAAGGATTAAATTTATATCCCAGTTAAATTCCAGTCCGGTATAATTCTTAACGATATCTACCAGGGCTTTCAGGCTGTTGCTCCCGGGCAGTAACCTTCTATACTCGTGCAAATCTACAGGTCCGATTTCTATGCGAAATTTATGCTGACATTGCCAGCTACGGGTACCAATCACGGCTGACTGACCAAGCCTGCCGGTACTATCCTGATTCAGATAGCAATAACTGTCATCAGGTATCTCCAGCCATTCACCGACAAATTCCTTAATATTAACCGGAACCTTTAGAAATTCACTGAGTATTGACTTCATGCCTTCTGCATGACGGGTATGACAGCCCAGATGTGCAGCAAAATGTAACTTGGTATGATCCGGCATCGCATCCCGTTGTTGCAGGGAATGTTCTCCAAGTCCCAGTAAAGATCCCACATAGAGCGAAAAGCGATCCTGCTGTGGACGATCAAGTTGTACTGTCGGCTCTTTATTTGCCCAGGCCCGATAAAACAAGCTGAGCAAACGGTGATGGAACAGGTCAGTAAAATCAACCAGTGCCGAGTCCCTGGCATTGCGAACCCGATTACGGGCAAATTCTGTCAAATGCAGAGGTAATGGACCGTTAGGCCCGAACAGTCCGAAAAAATAAACAGACAATCTGGCTGGACTTGCGTGTTCGGGGTCAGTATTTACAAGACCAGTGTTTCCATGATCAGCGTTTTCACCTTCTAAATTAAGCGGCTTAAGAGTAGACAGCTCAAATGCAGATAAAGTGGATGGGGCAAATTGCATGCTGGGCGTTTGTCCAAGACGTATGGCATCATCCGCCGGACGCATGGACTGTCCCAGACGCGGACGGTCAGCATACAAACATTCCAGCTGTCGCAAAGCTTCGAAAAATCCAAACCGGTAGGGTTCCTGAGTCAGGATAGCCAACAGTTCTAGATCAAGGTTCTTGTTCCTGCCCTTACCGGCCATCGCATAATTTCTCCACGTTCCAGTGTTTTGACCACAGTCTGGGTAAAACTATTAATTGATACGTATTTGCAAAAAAAACGTTCCATCACCGCACCCAATAAAAAGGCACTTGCTCCCTCAAAAACAGTCTCGTCCAGAATCATGGTAATTTCTACCCCTCGTCCAAAACAGATCGGTCCGGCAACCGGAATTCGCCGTACCACTGAGTGACTGCTTATACTTAATAGTCCTTCTATCTGTTTGATTATCGAGGGTTCGCTGAAATCACCATAAAGCGTTAATAAATCACGCAATGCAGCTGCACCCTGATTCTCATCACTATTCAGTATGCTGAGGTAGTTCAAAGATAAATGATTAATGAGACGCCAGGCATGCTCACCCTCAGAAGGAGAGGGTTTGGGGTTGGTCGATCCCACCAGACAACGCACTGAGTCAACCGGTGCGCTTATCTGTAAAGTAAAATCCGTCGCCCCTTCTCCAGTACGCATCAGCATGGGCAATTCTCGATTACTGCACAAAGTATCGACACCCAACTGTTTCAGTTCACTATGAAAGGGCGTTTCATGGGCATCTACTAATGAGATAAAAATTTCACTGCCAAGATAATCCGCTTTAATTTTGGCACGTTCCCGGGCAGATGATTTCAGTGAGGTTTGCCGGCGCAAAGTATAGTAAGCAAAGTCTTTTCCACCACCTATCTCATCATTGATGGAATAAAAAGGTTGAAAGTCCACCTCCAGTGAAGACCCGGCTCCATAACCAGTCACTCCTTTTACGGAGTGCACCTCGAAATCACTTTGCCGTGTTTTATCGACAATAAGATGATACTCAGTGCTACGATGCGTCAAATGGATCCGGTCTGCACGTTTTGCAAACAGATTTATAGCCGGAGTGCAATACAGGGCAAAATTTTGTGCACTGAGCAAATCTTCTAGCTCAGCCTTTGCTGTATCCAGCACAATAATAATTTCAACTTCGTCGTCTACACAGTGTTGCAGTGCCGGTTGCAGATTACCCAGCTCAACAAACAAAAATCGTTGTGGTAAGGCAAAATATTCCTGCAATAGTCGATATCCCTGAAATGAAGGGGATGTGTAAGGAAGCAGTGCTTGTTGTTGTTCAAAACCCATTGCCTGTATGGAATTTTTTTTCAGCTGTCCCCTCCACACCGGTGTATTGCTATTTCCTGGTGCTTTTTCCTGTACTTTTCCCTGAACAAGCACCGCTATACTATGCCCCAGTAATAATTCATGAAGCTGCATGGGAAGCTCTCCGCTACCATGTAAATAGACGGGTAATCGATCAATGGGTAATTGATTAATAGTGATATCTGCTACTGACTTCAGACGCAAACGAACAGCCGCTTTAACACCCTGAACGCCCTGCATATTGGCATCTACAAATTGTAAAGCTTCTCCCAATGGTAAATAACTGGCTTCGGTTAATTGTAAAGGCCACAACATTAATTCATGTGCAGTTTGAAATTCACATCTGGCACGTCCCTTGATGTTTGTACTACTGAATAACCGGGTATTCCTGGGTAACGGAAAGCCTTCTTCAGTTACTCCGCCCTTCATATCGGGTTGAAACTGCACGACTGTCATTGCGGGTAAGAGAGACAGGTAATGAGGATAAACCATTTCCAATAGATGCTGGGTAAAACGTGGGAATTCTGCATCCAGTTTGAGCTGGATTCGTGCGGTTAGAAAAGCAAAGCCTTCAAGTAAACGTTCTACATAAGGATCAGCGCATTCCATACCGCCCAGATCCAGTCCTGAGGCTATTTTAGGGTAACGCCTGGCAAACTCACTGCCCATTTCACGGATATAGTGCAATTCCCGGTGATAAAACTCTAGCAAACGTGGGTCCATTACCTGCCAGCCTCAGTCATGAAAATTTACTACCGACACAGAACCATTTTCAAGCTCGAATTCAGTGCGTAAATGCATATATAAGGGAATCGGCTCCGACCACAGTTCTCCTTCGATTTCAAAGGTAATGGCATTATGGCTGAACAGGGTCTCATCGGCCAAAATACGCACCACCAGTGTACGTCGAATAATTCTGGGTTCAAAAGTGAGTAAAGCCTTTTTCAGTAAACGCTCCATATTGCGCAAATCCAGACCTGATGCCGTTTTACCGGTGAGATCAGGCAAGCCATAATTCAATACAGATTGCTCAACCTCGGGATAGTCTTTAAGATCCTCTTGTGGGGAGTACTGATGGGCATTCAGTAACCAGTCCAAATCCCTTTTGACACAGGCGCCAAGTTCAGACAGTGAGCTGACCGAAGCTGACAAAACTGTGTATTTCGCACGTGCCTGATCAAGCTGTTGTTGTAGTTTTATGCGTTGCTTATTGCTTTGTTCTGCATCAGAACTGGTATTTTTTTCCAGCAGTACAGCCAACGATTTTTCGATTTTCTGAATCGTTTTTTTTTGTAACTCAATGGAGTTATTGATCGGTGCATCATCCGTCAGGCGATCCAGTAAAGAGGGTAATAAACGTTCTTTAGGCAGCGTCCTGGCCAACTCACAGGTCCTCTTCAGATACTGATGCGGTATTAAATTGAATTGTCCTTACATCCATAACAGCATATTCATTGCTATCTGTGCACCAGATTCTCTGACCCGTGCCTAAAAAAAGATCTTCACCACAATCCTGCCACTGTGTTTTTCTCGACAGTGCCAATAAGGGTTCATGCTGGTAAGAAAACGGATAACGACTTGGGATAAGGCCATAAATTTCGCCACCGTTGTTCCAGGTGAAATGTGCAGGCAACCAGACCACATCACGCAAATCAGCGGGTTCATCAATCACTACAGTTTTCAGGTTTTCCACAGGTACCCACAAATAACGTCCGTCAACAATTGCCTCCATAACGGGTCCCAGACGAGGATCACTGTCTGCGAACCAGGCAAAGGCTTGTTCATCTATCGTACCCCCGGTCACCGGGACAGCATCAAAAGCCTGAGTACGTATTTGCTGTGCTTTAGAATATTCACCCTGAGCAGTTAATTTTAACGCCTGTATTAACAGGGCAACCCATTCTTCAGGTTTGCCAAAGATTACTGGATCTTTATTACCCAGAAAAACCTCTTCCCGAAATCGCTCACAGGCAATAACCTGGCGATACATGGAAACCATTGCCAGGGTACTGTCGTCCAGTTCACCGGCAACATTCAGCTGGGTCAAAGCCCGTTCCCATTGTCCCTGAACACACAATAGCTGGAACAGAAAAATGCGCTGCAGGACGTCAGCAGGCTGGGCACGAACCTGCTCCTGTAATAGCTGCAAAGCTTCCTGCAGATCGCCCTGTTGTAAATATTCTTGCGCGGTTAATTTATTCATAATTAATTTCTAACTTCCGCATATGGCAGACAGGGTAATACCCCGGCCTGCCCATACGTAGCAAACCCCAAAAGTAGACCCAAAGCAGCGAACCACTATTCCGCCTTATTGGTTTCCAGATTCCAGATTTTTGGTCCTATCTTGTCGCCGGCGCTACCGTCATTATTGACAGCGATGTAAGTCCAGGTGACTTTGTCATACACAAAACAAACACTCTCAGATGCTCTCATTGAACCACCACCATTGACCGACACCGATTGCACCATTGCATTTTCGAACTCTAATTTCCAGTAATTAACCTTTTCACCGGTTTCCTGGCACACTTCGAGTTCCATTTTAGCAATATGCTCACCTTTGGCGCAGTGCAGGCCCAAATCGACACTGGACTTATCCACCATTTTATTAATGCAAAAGCTCTGAAAATCGGCCCGCGCTGCCGCCCGTCCACCGGTACCACTGGGCCCGGAAACAGGCTGGGTAACACCAAAACTCCAACTTTCCACCTCGATCCAGTCTTTATGCGCATCATCAGTTGATTCGCCTTTCAGTGGATCCGCTTTTAAATAGCAACTTGTAGCCATAATAATTCTCCTTAACCAATCATAATTTAATTAAACAACAAACAGCGAATCCCTATGCATTACATTCGAAGTTTCGCAGTAAATAATAGCCACTCATGCGTTATTGTTGCGAAAACTTCAAGGTTGACTACCTATCAACCCCCTTTCTGAGACGGCAGTTTGGATACCAGACGTAATGAAACCGTCAGTCCCTCAAGCTGGTAATGAGGTCTTAAAAAGAACTTCGAGGTATAATAGCCCGGATTTCCTTCCACTTCTTCAACCACCACTTCTGCGGCTGCCAATGGCCTGCGCGCCTTATCTTCCTCTGAGGCAGTGGCCGGGTTCGACTCGACATAATTACTAATCCATTTATTCAGCCATTTCTCCATATCGTCCCGTTCTTTAAAGGAGCCAATTTTATCGCGGACAATACATTTTAAATAATGGGCAAATCGGCAAACCGAAAATAAATAAGGCAGCCGGGCAGCCAGATTGGCGTTAGCCGTAGCATCCGGATCGTCATATTCCTGTGGTTTTTGCAGTGATTGCGCGCCGATGAATGCAGCAAAATCGGAATTCTTTTTATGCAACAATGGCATAAAGCCATTTTTCGCCAGTTCCGCTTCACGGCGATCGCTAATGGCAATTTCAGTTGGGCATTTCATATCAACCCCGCCATCATCAGTCGGAAAGGTATGAGTTGGCAGGCCTTCAACTGCACCACCGGATTCAATACCCCGGATCCGTGAACACCAGCCATAGAGCTTGAACGCCCGGTTAATATTTACCGCCATGGAATAGGCTGAGTTAGACCAGGTATATTTGCTGTGATCAGCATTTTCCACATCTTCCTCAAATGCAAATTCTTCCACCGGATCGGTTTCGGCACCATAAGGAAGCCGTGACAAAAAACGCGGCATAGTCAGGCCAATATAGCGGGAATCTTCCGATTCACGTAATGAGCGCCAAGAGGCGTATTCCGGAGTTAGAAAAATCTTGCTCAGATCACGCGGATCGGACAACTCCTGCCAGGATTCCATATTCATCAGCTTGGGTGCTGCGGCCGCAATAAAGGGTGCATGGGCCGCCGCTGATATCTGTGCAATGCCATTTAAAAATTCGACATCGGGAGGACTCTGATCAAATTCATAGTCTCCCACCAGACAACCATAAGGTTCACCACCGAACTGTCCATACTCCTGCTCATAAATCTTCCTGAAGATAGGGCTTTGATCCCAGGACACGCCCTTGAATTTCTTCAGAGTCTTGAGCACATCCAGCTTGGAGATATTGAGCACGCGAATCTTTAACATTTCATCGGTTTCAGTGTTATTGATCAGGTGCTGCATACCACACCAGCTGCCTTCTAGTTTCTGAAAGTCAGCATGATGAAGAATAAGATTAACCTGTTCACTCAGACGTTTGTCAATTTCTGCTATCATCGACTCTATTGATTTTACCGCATCTTCTGAAATCAGATCTGTTTCAGCCAATGCCTGCTCAGCCAGCGTTTTAACCGCATTTTCCACTGCCTCCTGAGCACGATCTGACTTTGGTTTAAACTCTTTTTGCAAGAGCGCAGAAAAGTCACTGGATTCAAGTGTTCCAGCTTCCGCTCCGACAGCAGAGGTCCCGGTTTCTGTTTCAGCCATTATTAACTCTCCTCTGATTCACTGGATTCATCTTCATCTCCTGTTGGCTTGGGTGCTGAAGCCAAAGATTGCAATAAAGCCGGATCGCTTAACGCTTTGGCAATCAATTCTTCTGCTCCACCCTTGCCATCCATATAAGTGAGCAGATTGGATAATTGAGTACGCGCCTGAAGCAGCTTGTTCAGACCATCGACTTTGCTTGCCACAGCGGCAGGTGAAAAATCATCCATATTTTCGAAAGTAATATCGACACTCAGATTTCCTTCGCCGGTTAAAACATTGGGCACCTGGAATGCGACTCTGGGTTTCATCGCTTTCAAACGTGAATCAAAGTTATCGACATCGATTTCAAGAAAATCACGATCAGCTACTGCAGCCAATGGTTCCTCCGGTTTGCCCGATAAATCAGCCAAAACCCCCATTACAAAGGGCAACTGGACTTTCTTCTCCGCACCATAAAGCTCAACATCATATTCAATTTGAACTCTGGGAGCCCGGTTACGGGCAATAAATTTTTGACTGCTAGCTTTAGCCATCTTTTGACCCCCTTGTTGTTATAGTAAGTTATGTATATTAAGTTAACTATTAAATAGTGTATTATAAATAGTTAGCTGTTTTCTATTTGCTTCCTGAGACAACCTGTAACGGGTTAACTGTATGAATCAATCACTTTCCTGTTCGCCACACACTTTCTTTGCCTGACTGACTGCATCGGGCGTCAAGTCCTGTAATATTTCTATGAAATTCATTGACAATAGTTTTTTCGAACGATGCAGAAGAAAAGGCACCGGACTTGAAGGCTCATGAAGTTCAAAATATTTACAAATTGCATCAATAGCACGCACAACATCATTACGGTTTTGAATTCCCTGGGTAAAATCAGTTGCCGCTTTTAGCGGTGCATTACCTGTATCAAAACCAGTATCAAAGTCTACTTCTCTCTCCCCGTCCATAGCTGTGTCTACACCCTGTCTTTGTTGAATTTTTTGCTGCAGAAATCTAAGCATGTGTTTAAGCTGAACATCCAGAGCGGACAGGTCGGGGGCGTTAATTTCCCCCGCTTTTTCACTAGTCACTGCTACTATGCCCTGCAGGTTTTTTAGTGCAGATTCAACTACTGTAGACCGGGATTGCAATTTTTCAAGCTCTGTATCGAGGAAAGCTGCTTCGATGACATCCATTCCAGGCACTTCGCTATCATCTGACTGGGCCGATATTTTGCCCTCAGCAATTTCAAGATCGCGCCAGGAGAATCGCCCGAGCT
>CBDTVA010000063.1:0-10857 GCA_965363935.1 uncultured Gammaproteobacteria bacterium
CCTGGGCGTTCCAGCCTGATTATACCAGCTTGCAAACTGCCTTAAATCGATCTGACTGGCGTCACTCATAGCCGCCACAAAGTCTTCTGTCGTTACAGCCTGGCCATCGTGACGCTGGAAATACAGATCCATGCCCTTGCGGAAGTTTTCCCGTCCCAGGACCGTATGGATCATACGGATCACTTCGGCACCTTTATTATATACAGTCACGGTATAGAAGTTATTAATTTCCATATACTGGGCTGGACGAATAGGATGCGCCATAGGACTGGCATCTTCAGCAAATTGATGCGCACGCAAAATCCTCACGTCAGAAATACGTTTGACTGCTCTGGATTGCATGTCTGAAGTGAATTCCTGATCACGAAACACGGTTAATCCTTCTTTAAGACTCAATTGAAACCAGTCACGACAGGTGACACGATTACCCGTCCAGTTATGAAAATATTCATGGCCAATGACCCCTTCAATACCTTCATAGTCATTGTCTGTGGCACTGTCCGGTTCAGCCAGTACATATTTGGCATTGAACACATTGAGGCCCTTATTTTCCATGGCCCCCATATTAAAGTCTTCAACTGCCACGATCATGTAAATATCCAGATCATATTCCAGGCCAAACGTCTCTTCATCCCATTGCATGGATTTTTTCAAAGAGTTCATGGCATGGCTACATTTATGACCATTCTGCTTCTCGACAAACAAGTGCAGTGCAACTGCCCGTCCGGAAGCCGTAGTATAGGAATCTTCAATTTTCAACAGGTCCCCGGCGACCAGGGCAAACAGGTAAGACGGTTTCCTGAACGGGTCATGCCATTTAGCGAAGTGACGGCCATGGCCGCTGTCACCCTGCTCGATTAAATTACCATTGGAGAGCAAAACCGGATATTTTAACTTATCTGCAATTATCGTTGTACTAAAGCTGGACATGACATCCGGTTGATCAAGATAATAAGTAATTCGCCGGAAACCTTCAGCTTCACACTGAGTGCAAAAATTGTCACTGGATTGATACAAGCCTTCCAGAGCCTTGTTTTGTTCCGGCTTTAACCAGGTTTCAATTTCCAGAACAAATGCCTGCGGCACATCAGGTATCGTTAATTGTTCATCATCACAATGATAATCCTGTTCAGAAAGCCTGTTGCCATCGAGCACAACAGCTTTTAGCTGCAATGACTGGCCATGCAGTTTCAGCACCTGAGCAGACGATCCTGATGCTTCATTGCGGACAATTTCCAGACGACTCTTAACAATCGTTACCGTCTCTTGTTCAGCACCACCTTGCTGGACAGAAGGCACAACAGTCTCTAACTCAAAAGTGAGTTCTGTAGTATTAATTAAATAAACAGGCGGTTGATAATCTTTTAGATAAATTGTCGTATTATTGCTCATAGTTTAAATAAACTCTTTGTGTTATTTGACATAATAATTCATAGGCAATGGTGCCCGCTTTCCGGGAAACTCGCTCGACAGGCAGGCCATCTCCCCAAAGTATCACCCTATCACCAATACGAACGGTAACCGATTGTTGCTCAAAGACACGCAGGTCAACAGTGATCATATCCATGGAAACACGGCCCACCAGAGGCGCTTCAATACCATGAATAAGTACTGGTGTTCCACAGGGTGCATGGCGTGGATAACCATCACCATAACCTATGGCCACAACACCAATGCTCATATCCTCGGGACAACACCAGCTGGCGCCATAACCAATACAATCACCCTGTTTGAGTTTTTTAATGGCAATCAATTCAGAGGAAAGGGTCATTACCGGTTTTAATTGTTCGGATAAACCAGTTCTGGGCGAATCGTTATCAGGTGTTGCCGATGTTTCAAAGGGAGACACGCCATAAAGCATGATTCCCGGCCTGACCCAGTCAAAATGGGCTTCAGGTAAAGACAGGATTGCAGCAGAATTAGCCATACTTTTATCAATATCTGCAAGTCTCTCTGCCATAGCCGGTTTGGAACATAAATTGTTGAACTGTGTCAGTTGTATGACATTGCTCGAATGCTCCGATTCATCGGCACAGGAAAAATGGGACATAATTCCCGTTGGCATCAGTTCAGGCTTTAACTGAGAAATTTTTTCCAGCATGAGCATAAAATCAGCTTCTGACAATCCCAGACGATGCATACCGGTATCCACTTTTAACCAGTAATCCAGTGGCTTACTGCTGTTTCTCTCCCCGCTCAGCTGGCCGTAGCGCGAAAAATTTTGCTGCGCAAATTCCTGCAGCCATTGAAACTGTTCCAGGCAATGTATCGACGGAATAAACCCCTGCTCAGAACAGGTGAAGTAGTCATCGACAGAAAAAACACCTTCCAGAAGCATAATGCTCTTATCAATACCATTATTGCGTAAGTACAGGGCTTCATCCAGTCGGGCTACAGCAAAACAGTCGCTGTCATTTAAGGCCTTGGCCACCGGCAGCACGCCATGACCATAGGCATTGGCCTTGATCACACTGATAACCCGGCTACAGGGTGCCAGCTGTTTCACCCGTGCCAGATTATATTTGAGTGCCTGCAGATTGATTGTGGCTTTAACCGGTCTTATGCTATGAGGCTCAGTATTAATCTTCATAGTCTATAGAGGCATGATTTTCAAACTTGGTAAATTGTCCCAAAAAGGTCAACCTGGAGATCCCCAAAGGACCATTACGCTGCTTGCCTATAATAATTTCAGCCGTACCCTTGTCCGGACTGTCTTCGTTATAAACCTCGTCCCGATAAATAAACACGATCAAATCCGCGTCTTGCTCGATGGCTCCGGATTCACGCAAGTCAGACATTACAGGACGCTTATTGGGTCTTTGTTCCAGACCACGATTAAGCTGTGACAAGGCAACAACTGGCACATTCATCTCTTTGGCCAGCGCCTTCAGTCCACGGGAAATTTCCGAGATTTCATTCACCCGGTTTTCTGAATGTCCTTTAACCTGCATTAATTGCAGATAATCCACCACTATCAGGCCGATATTGTGTTTGCGTTTTAAGCGCCGGACCCGGGCGCGCATTTCTGTCGGAGACAAAGCGGGCGTATCATCAATAAAAATATTGGCTTCATTGAGTATCGACACCGCTGAAGTTAAACGCGGCCAGTCATCTTCGTCCAGTTGACCGGAACGTACTCTGGTCTGATTTATTCGGCCCAGAGATGAAAGCATACGCAAAGTCAGGGATTCTGCCGGCATTTCCATACTGAATACCGCCACTCCTACTCCTGCACCAATGGCCGCATTCTCAGCCATATTCATGGCGAAAGTCGTATTATGCACACAAATATCATTGGCAACAAAATTATGTGTTTCCGGAATGGTCAAATCATACACTTGCTTTAAGCCCATTGCATCAATACTGACCACTTCATCCCAGTAGACATCACTGTCAGTGTAATGTGTTTTATGCCCCCGGCTTTCAAGGTCTGCGAGAATATTTTCAAGGGCTTTCACCCGGGAAAAAATACCAATTTCCCGAATAAATACCGCTATGGATTGATTATCAGTGATATCCAGTTGCCAGCCTGCAAGGCTTTTGTTCTGTAATCTGACCCTGGACTGGCGCAATTGTGCAAGCACCCCGAATCGAAGCAGCAGATGCTGTAATTGACGGATCAATGGCTCACTGACGCTGGAATAGCCCAATTGCGGATGATTATCATGCACAGTGACCCTGCCATCCGTAGCAAACAGACGATTTATAAACACAGACAGTTGCTCTTTGGGTAATGTAAAAATTTTTGCAGGTATTTTTTGCTGATGTGCATTTTTATTCCGCAAACCCGATTCCTGTAGCCATATTGCTAATTCATCGTGGTTGTTTTTTGCGCTCAGAGTCCGGTGCAGGAGCGGGGATTTTTCCGAAACACCGGCAAACCACTGAGCAATTCCGTCCAGCCATGGAATTCCTGATAAAGCCGCTCCCTGTTTCAGGAACTGTGGTCCTGCGAGATGCATTCCTGTAACCAGGGCAAAATCCATAACTGGCACAGTAAATGAGTACTGTTTTAAACCGGTTTGCAACACTCTGAATTGTTCGGCGACCTGTATAAAATCCTGCAAAATAACAGGATCGGCATGGCTAAAGTGTGCTGGGCTTTGTGCCATTGAGTGACTGCTCAAGCAGTAAGCCAGTAATTTGATTTTACAGGAAGGCATTGGCTTTTGGCCCGATACGGGTATAACCCCAGGCACCGCCACGCGGGTTCCTGTTCTGATTTCAGCCAGAGGCTTCCAGCCGGACGGCGTCAAAAACGGGTGCGTTGCTGTGCTTTCGATTACTTTGCCCAATCGGGTTGTCAGCCTGAATACGGGTTTCCGGCCATCATCAACAAAGGCACTTGCCTGCGTTGGATGCAGTTTCCAGTCATTTTTCAGGGTTAATAAACGTGCTGATTTTTTCTGGTAAAGGGTTTCGATTGTCTCTACACTGCCGTCTTCAAGAACAATTTCTGAATCAGCAACCAGACATTTTCCCATTGACGGCCTGCCGGCAACAATAACCAGATCGGCAGGCTGCAGGCCGGAGGTCATGCCGTCAAAGTCAGTAAAGCCCGTCGGAATACCGGTAAAATTGCCGCCACTCTGGTACAGTTCATCAATCCGGTCAACGGTTTTTTTCAGCAGTTCGGTCATGCCTTTAAAATCATTACCGGCATTGGCTCCCTTATCGGCAATCTCAAAGACCGTTTTTTCTGCCGCCTCCAGAATGTCGTCACTTTTACGACCTTCCGGATTAAAAGCATTATCAGCAATTTCGTTACCAATCTGGATTAACTGCCTTAAAACAGACCGCTCACGGACGATTTCAGAGTAGGCTCGAACATTGGATGCGCTGGGCGTGTTGTTGACCAGACTGCCCAAGTAGGCTAAACCACCGACATCATCTATGGTATTGTGCGATTCCAGCCGTTCTGACAGGGTAACCACATCACAGGGCTTACCTTCTTCTATCTGCTCCCGAATTGCCTTGAAAATCAGCCGGTGATCGCGCCGGTAAAAATCATCTTCATTTACAATGCCGGCAATATGATCCCAGGAATCATTGTTCAACAGCAAGCCACCCAGTATGGATTGCTCGGCATCAATAGAATGTGGGGGTAATTTAAGCGATTCGGTTATTTGATCCATGAAGAGCTCTGCACTAGAAAAATGTTATTATCGATCACTCTGACAAATTTACAAGCAATAATAACAAATGCTTCCCCTGTAAAAGAAATTTCTGAAAAGCAGGTTTAAAGATGAACCCGGTGTTTAATCAGAGAAAAAAACTCTGAATTTTTTCTAAAAATGCGTTACTATTTAAGGACTTTGCGGAAAGTTTTCTCGCAGACCCGACTGTTCAACCAAGAACTCTGGCTGAAATTGATTTAACCATGGCTGGACTGGGAACGGGTGGTGTTATCGCTTATATTTTGGGCTATACCCTTATCGGTATGCAATTGATAATAGAGAGCTGAATTTGACATTGCGATTCAAGGTGCTAGTTATTCAATAGCCAGCCTGGTAATTCGCGATTGGCATTTTCTTTAATACGCCTGGACATTGAGACTGGGTTAGGGGATGGGTTAGGGGATGGGTTGACATCTGCCTCACTTACCGTAAGCTGATGCAGTCTGGTTGTTGATCTTTCCGGCACGTGGACCTTGCGTTTCTGAGTTGCCAGTACTGACATCATCTCTTCATATGAAATTTCTTCGACAGAATATTCATCATCTCTAATTGGAAATGTAGCCATAGATTCACCGAATTTTTAACTTACTCCAGATGAATGTCACTATAACTGAATGAATGACGCTATGTAAATCGGGGTTGTCCTACATTGAATAACTAATTCCCTGTATATACCCTTATGGGTTTCAATGCGGCACCTGATATAATCAAAGCAGCACAAAGACGTTAGTTTCCCGGTAATATTCTATATTCAGGTTTTATGCCATTGAAAATTCAATATTTATTTCAAAATAAAAAAGGACGTGATTTTGTTTGTGGTGACCTCCATGGCTGTTTCGAGCTTCTGGAAGACAAAATGTCTGAAATCAATTTTAATGCCGGGACGGATCGTCTGTTCAGCGTTGGTGACATCATTGACCGGGGAATTGACTCAGCAAAAGCGCTCCACTATCTGCAGCAAAGCTGGTTTTACTGCATTCGCGGCAACCATGAGCAAATGCTGTTGGACTGGTGTTCAGAGTCCACATCTGCGGTTCGAAATAATGCCTTTCAGTTTCATATGCACAACGGCGGAACCTGGGTTGCCGATTATCTGGGAGTCCATATTCAGAAACTGGCTGATGATATCCATATGGACCAGGCCATTACGGCAATATATCCTGCCTTAACCAACTGGGTAGACGCTCTTAATAAACTCCCTTTTGCCATTGAAATCAAGTCTTCCCAAAAAAAAATCGGCATTGTTCATGCTGAAATTCCTGAGCATGTCACCTGGCCGTCATTGGAAGCCGAATTGAATAAAAGTAATGTGCTCTATAGTATTCTCTACTCCAGGAAATACATTAATTCCCCAAAAAGAAAGAAGTACCGTATCAGCGGTGTTGATGAAGTTTATAGCGGTCATACCATTGTAGAAACAGCGCAGAAAATTGGCAATATCAACTATATTGATACAGGAGCCTTCGCACATCAGAATCTGACACTGCTTGAACTTGACTACTCCTGAATTTGAAACTGTCCGGCTACACAATTTGCCAGGTGTTAATCATCCACCACCTGTAAATAACTGTTTTTAAATTACTTTTTAAATTACTTTTTAAAGAGGTTCAATTGATAGTCGTTAAAGTTTTATTTAAGAAGAATTTAACCAAGGATTACTTATGAAGATTATTATTATCGCACTGGTCATTGTTACCCTGTTGCTGCTACTGCGTTTTGTCATAGCAGGACAGCTGTCCAAAAAGGAACAGGCTCCCGGTGTGATTAATGGGCAATTGCTGCCCTGCCCTGATAAACCCAATTGCATCAACACGGAATATCCGGAAAGCACTGCACATTATATGCCGCCACTGGATTATCCTGCAGCAAAAACAGATCTGCTGATGTCTTTGGCAAAAAATACTATTCTGGAGATGGGTGGTAAAATCATTAATGAAGATAATAACTACCTTTCTGCTACCTTCACTTCCAGAGTTTTCAGATTTGTTGATGATTTTGAAATCAGAATAAACAGCTCTACCCAAAAGCTGCATATTCGTTCTGCTTCGCGAGTTGGTCATAGTGATTTTGGTATCAATAAAAAACGTGTGAAAAATTTTTCACACTTATTTAAAGCAAAAATTGATGAACGAAAAAATCCATTATAAAATTATAATCAATATGATGACATTATAAAATCATATTGATTTATTTTGAAACTTCGTTATGATTGCCTCCTTCTTGAGTTTTTACTGCCACAAAACATATCAAAACAGGATCAATGAATGACTCCCTTTGCGCAAAAAAATAACTCAGAGGCGCTGGCCGGAATAAGCCAGATTCAACAGGAGCGCCTGTCCTATATTGATTTTAGAATAATGTTTCTGGGCGTTATACAAAGAGGTGATTTAATCCAGCGTTTTGGCATGAAAGAAGCGGCGGCCACCAGAGATATTAGCCTATACAGAAAATTAGCACCTCAAAATCTGCACTATGATACTAAAGCCAGAGCTTATTTCTATTCCGATTCATTTGCAGCACTCTTTGACTACACCCCGGAACGTGCTCTGGCAGCCTTATCCAGCGGTTTTGGTGATGATTTTGTTGGCATCCACGGCAAGCCCATGATAATCTGTGAAACCCCGCAGCCGTTAAGCTCAGAACGGCTGGCCACCCTTTCAGTGTTAACCCGGGCCATTTTTCAGAATAAAGTAGTCAGCATGAACTATTATTCTTTAAGCAACGGCCGTTCCCAACGCCAGATAGTCCCCTTTGCGCTGGTTGATAATGGCCTTCGCTGGCACATCCGGGCCTATGATCGCAAACGCGCACAATTCACCGATTTTGTGATCAACCGAATTGAAACCCCCTGTATTTTACAAACTGGCTCAGAATCACTGATCGAAGTAAAAGAAAGCAAAGACGCAGACATTCAATGGAACCGCATTGTTGAACTCGAAATAGTCCCCCACCCCGGACTGGAACACCCTGAAGCAATTATCAAAGACTATGAGATGACCGATGGCGTATTAAAGATAAATGTACGGGCAGTCGTAGCCGGTTACCTGCTGCGACGCTGGAATATTGACTGCTCAAACGATCATTCATTGACAGGCAAAGAATATCACCTGTGGCTGAGAAATTCTCTGGCTTTATATGCTGTCAGCAATAATGTGATTGCGCCGGGTTATAAAGACCATCATGAATAAAACTGTGTAGTCAGCAAGTTAATTGCCCTGTATTTGAGCCACGATTGGCGAACAATCCAATAATTTGCCAGTATCGACTGATATTTCATGTTTCTTCTCTTCCCTGTCGAGAGAATCCATATTTTTTCGCTGAAGTTCCATAACCGATATATCTGCATCTGAAATATTACTCTTTTCTTGCTGACGTGATCTCAGACGTTGTTTTAGAGTGTTCTGATCAGCAGTGCAGGCTAATATGTGGAAAGGGATCTGGTGTTTTTCGGCTATGGCTCTAAAATTCCGGCGCCATTTTTTATGCAAAAAAGTAGCATCGACAATTACCGGGTAACCGGCGTTTAAAACCAGTTCGACGAGTGCCATTAAATGTGCGTAAGTTTTTTGTGTGGTAGAGTCGCTGTATAACTCTGCTGCTGTTCTCGAAAATAACCTTTTGCGCTCGACATCAGAGCGCAGCTGGATAGCACCAAGCTGATCGGCAAGCTGCGAACTTAGCCAGCTTTTTCCACTGCCGGACAGGCCAAAGCTTATGGCCAGAAACTTTCTGCTCTTTTGCATAGAAGCCCTAACATAAGTTGCGGCCAGTTCAAGGTAGTTTCTTAAATTGCTGAGCGTGTTGTTATACGCTGTCGATTCCGCTTTCTGCTGCTGTAGTCTGAGAGCTGCAACTTTCGCTCGGACTGTCGCTCGATAAAATTGATAAAATTTAAGTACCGGCAGACCGGAATAATCGCCGCTTTTTAACAAATAGTGGTTTAAAAAGTGATTGGCAAAAACAGTTTGTTCATGATCCTGTAAGTCCATTATTAAAAAGGCGCAGTCACTCATGGTGTCTATCCAGCGAAAGCTCTCATTAAATTCAATGCCGTCAAAGAGCAGAATTTTATTGTCTCTTAGGGTGATATTGCCCAGATGCAGATCACCATGGCATTCACGTATATGGCCCTGTTTTTTTCGTGCCGCCAATTGCGGACGAATTGACTCGTATATTGACAGCATTTGACGGTATAAAGACTTCAGTAATTGCTGGTCTTTGCTATCAGACAAAATATTATTGAGAATAGAAAAATTTTCCTCAACGGGTTTAATAACTTCCACCGTTGAACCAAAATTAACCTGTGCGTCCGCAATCTTTATTGTGTCATGAAAATCAGCCACAACATCACTCAGATTATCAATATGACTTAGCTCAATCTGATGCTTTTCTAATAATTTATCCAATAGGCAGTTATGATCAAACTGCAACATTTTTATTGCATAGTCAATAATCTCTCCCTGACCTGCCAGACTGAGGTGATTTTCTGATTCAGTAACAGGAAGCACATCCAGATAAATATCCGGAGCAAATCGTCTATTGAGCAGCAGTTCCTGTTGACAATAATATTTGCGTTGCTCAAGACGGGTGAAATTCAGAAAACCAAAGTCAACTGGCTTTTTTATCTTGTAGGCAAAGCGACCGGTCAGAAATACCCAGGAGATATGTGTTTCAACCAACTCAATATGTTCGACAAAGTGCTGGTAAAATTCAGGATTGAGAAAAGCATTAACAATTTTATTCTGTTTCATTGTTGTTGCCAGAATTGTTGTGCCAGAAATCTTTAGAAAAGATAAAGGGTAAAGCAAAAGCTAAATTCATAGCACAGATATCACCATTTGCACGGCCCCAAATAGTCCGCTAAGAGAGGTCTGGAGCGGGGTACGAGATTCGAACTCGCGACATTCAGCTTGGGAAGCTGACGCTCTACCAACTGAGCCAACCCCGCAGAGTAATTCAAACAATATTTATTTTAACAAGTATACCAACTTTCGGCAATTTGAAGTCACTTGAAAGCGACGTGCTCTTCCAGAAAGCGGATTGAAATCGCTGAAAGCAGCATAGACAGTAGTACCGAGCTTAAAAAAAGATAGAATCCATAATGAATCTGCATATTGGCCACTTGATCGAATTTGATACTGACCACCATTAAGGCTACAACAAATACATCCAGCATCGACCATTTACCCAATTGATGGATCCATTTTAGAAAGTGCTGCACAGCCACACCTGCCTGTGAGTTCCAGACATACAACATAACCCCTAGTTTGAATAGGGGAAAGAGAATACTAAAGATAAAAATTACCAGGAAAAGAAACAGGTGCCCTATTTCTCCCTGCAAGCGGAAATGGACGGATCATTGGGCTATAAGATCGCCAACGATTATCGGATGGATAGGATGCTTCGCGGCCTGTACACCAATCCCAAGTTGGTCTGGCGCATCGCTCGCTGTCTGCCCCGTCACCCTCTTGTCACCAGCACCATGATCGAGTGCTATTTTATTGAGAAATCCTGGGACTGGCAGTTTCAGGGTGAGGACGCGCCGATGAAGCTCTTGCGCCACACGTGGAGGCGGAATTCACTTGCCGAAACGTGAGTTGGAGTATCGTGTTGTGAATCCGCCTAAGGCGGATTGGGCAAATTGGCTGAGTTTGTGCTATTACAGATATCGTTTTTTGGG
>CBDTVA010000064.1:0-10777 GCA_965363935.1 uncultured Gammaproteobacteria bacterium
AATGCACTGAATCTTCATGACTTTCCAAAACATTTTGACTTCACCCGTAGGATGACTACGAATAAAGTCAAAATAACTTGTAAAGTCATGAATCTTCAGCACCTTGAACACTCTCACTACGTTTCAACTGATTATTCTAGGTTAAATGTTTATTTAAGATCAAAGCAACATAAAATTCAATAATTTATTTGTTTTTGTTATGATTTCAAGCTTGAAATCAGTTTCGTAGATAGTTTATAAGGAAAATTGTATGAGTTGGTGGGGCAAATTCCTGGGTGGTGCGGTTGGCTTTTCCATGGGGGGACCATTAGGTTTACTTATTGGCAGTGTGCTGGGACACAAACTGGTTGATAAGCCAATGCAGCAGGGACTGGATGACAATCATGAAGTGACGCAGGCGGCATTCTTTTCTGCCACTTTTTCAGTTATGGGGCACATTGCCAAGGCAGATGGGCGGGTCAGTGAAGATGAAATTGCCATGGCCAGGCAAATCATGGATCACATGAAGCTGGATGTTGAGCAAAAACGTGCTGCAATTGAGTTGTTTAACCAGGGGAAAAAATCCGCTTTTGATCTGGATGGGGTGCTTCTGCAATTTAAACAGGCTGCACACCGGCGTACCACGTTATTGCAGATGTTTCTGGAAATACAACTCCATGCTGCTTATGCAGATGGTCGCATGGATCCTGCTGAACAGGTTATTATCGATAAAATTGCCCGGAGTCTGGGATTTTCAGCTCGCCATATAGAACAATTGAGCACCCTGGTGCGTTCCAATCTTGGTCTGGGTGGTCATCGTAATTATTATGGGCATGCCGAAGCGCAAAAGAGCAGCGCCGATTTGCTTAAAGAAGCTTATGAGATATTGGCTGTGCCCAGGTCATCTAATGATGCTGAAATTAAAAAAGCCTATCGTCGTTTAATGAACCAGCATCATCCTGATAAACTGGTCTCCAGAGGGTTACCCGAAGAAATGATTGAAATGGCAACTGAAAAAACACAACAAATAAAAGCCGCTTACGAATTGATTAGGGACTCACGTAAAAGACAGAGTTAAAAACAGGCTTATAGGTTAACGTATTTTCCAGCACTGGCAACGATGATCGTGAGCAGACCCAGTAGCAGATTGGTGGTAACCAGTTGACGTATTTTGTTGATCTGTTCACCGCCAGCAGGGAATTGTTGAGCAGCCACTGCTGCTTTGAATTTTTGGTAGGGAACAAAGAAAATAAAGCTAAAGATAACAACCATCACCAGACCAATAATATGCATTACCTGTATATAGGTCACTGTAAAGCCCGTCAGGCCGACAAACATATCAAAAATCATCCAGTAGCCTGTGAGCAGAATGGTAATGATGGCAATCCACACCCAGAAGAAAAAACGTCCAAAAACGGCCAGCCAAAGAGCTAATCGTTGCGGCGGTTCCAGTATTTCAATGGCTGAAGGTCTGAGGATCATATGGGCAAAAAACATTCCGCCGACCCAGATCACTGCGGCTATTAAATGAAGTGTGAACACTAGAGAATAACTCATAAAAAATCCCGGAATAAACAGCAATTAAACAGTAATTAAGATAGCCTGTTCACGGACAGGCTCCTGGCAATATGACCAGCAGATTCAGATGAATCGGATAGTACCTCAGACTCTCAAAGTACACATTATAGCGAAATACGCTTTTAAACAACATCTGATTATACAAAAAACGTCTGCTACTTTTGCCGGGCATTGGAAATGTTTTTGCTTAACCATCCAGAGACATAGGTGAGCAATTCATCATTCAGGCCATTGTAAAAGTGATTGGCGCCAATAATTTTCGCTTGTCTATAGCGCTGATTGCCCGCTTTATGGGCTGCGGTTTTGCGGGCTTTTGCGGAACGCAGAACATTGTCCCGGTCTGCACTGCCATAGAGATCCAATAGAGGAAGAGTAATTTTCTCAATCATGGACGGACTGTTCAGCGGGAGTGATGTTCCAGATGAAGGTGTGCCAAGCAAAACAGCACCTTTTACAGGCGGCGTATCTCCAGTTTCTGCTGCCATTTTCAATTGCAAAAAATTAAGCGCCATCAGAGAACCAAAGCTGTGAGATATGAGTACTATCTGCTGATAGGATCTGGATTTGAGGAAGCTGATTGCAGCGTCTATCCTGGCAACAGATGCTTCAATAAGCTGCTTTTTACTTGCGGCTTCTTTTTTATCCTGCTCTTGATCTTGATCATTTTCGGGGGATGTCAGCGGTAACTGAATAGAAAGTGTTGCCCAGCCTTTATCCGGTAATTCAGTTCGCAGGGGGTGAATGACGTCACCCCAGTCTGGATGTACTCCTGCGCCATGCATGAGCACTATTGCGCCTCTGGGAGTGGCTGTGGTCTCGGCAGTAAAAATGGCAAAAAAAGTGTTTTTACCACCTGTTGACTCTGTTATTGGCAGATCAATGGCTTCGCCAATGACAATAGTATCCCGTAATTGTTCGGCCCAGTGCTTTTCACGGGCTGAATTCGCCGCAGCTATGGTTTCCGCATGAATGTCAATTACCATGCCTGGCATAAGAAAAACTATGAGTATAAGACATGTTATCGGCGAGAAAAGCCTGATTTGTGGTATGCGGAATCGATTAAATGCTGTAATGTTCATGGTTATCGTTTAAAATAGTCGTTTAATTTTTCGATGGGGTCAGAAACCGGGTAGCTGATTGCGCCGGGGCTGACCCATAGTTTATTAATTTTATGAGGATTTGTCATGGCAAAGTCTTTGATTGCACCATCTATTTTATCAGCTGATTTCGCTCGACTGGGCGAAGAATGTGTCAATGTTCTGGACAGTGGCGCTGATGTTATTCACTTTGATGTTATGGACAACCACTATGTACCGGTTTTGACGATTGGGCCTCTGGTTTGTGAAGCATTGAGAAACCATGGCATCAAACAGGACATTGATGTTCATCTGATGGTCAAGCCAGTTGACCAAATCATCCCTGAGTTTGCTAAAGCCGGTGCAAGTTATATTACTTTTCACCCTGAAGCATCAGAACATATTGATCGCAGTCTGTCATTGATCCGTGAATCAGGTTGTAAATCCGGTCTGGTGTTTAATCCGGCGACCCCACTGTCCTGTTTGAAACATGTTATGGACAAGGTAGACGTGATCCTGATGATGTCAGTGAATCCCGGCTTTGGTGGTCAGAGTTTTATTCCTGAAACCTTAAACAAGTTGCGTGAAGCCCGCAAATTGATTGATGATAGCGGCTATGATATTCGTCTGGAAATTGATGGCGGTGTTAAAGTAAACAATATCGCTGAAATTGCTGAAGCCGGTGCTGATATGTTTGTTGCTGGTTCTGCGATTTTCAATACGGAAGATTACAAAGCCACTATTGATCAGATGCGCGCTGAACTAGCGAAAGCTGGTAAGTAAAAGTAGCCAGGTAAGAATTGAATTATGATAAAAAAACCGAAAATGGTGCTTATCGATGTTGACGGCACTCTGGTTGACAGTGTACCGGATCTTGCTTATTGCGTTGATGAAATGTTAACAGCACTTGATATGTCACCCCACGGTGAAGCTGAGGTTCGTCACTGGGTGGGTAATGGTGTTGAACGCCTGGTGCGCCGGGCACTGATTGGACAACTGGATGGTGAACCGGATGAGGCCTTATTTGACAAGGCTTACCCTATTTTTATGGACTTGTATAAAGAGAATACCTCCAAACGAAGTTGTCTTTACCCGGGAGTTAAAGAAGGTATTGATTATCTGAAAAGTTCTGGCTATAAACTGGGCTGTGTCACCAATAAGGCTGAAATATTTACTCATCCCCTGTTAAAAGATTTGGGGATTTTCGATTACTTTGCATCTATAGTCAGTGGTGATACACTGGAAAAGAAAAAGCCCGATCCATTACCCTTATTATATTCAGCAGAAAAGCTGGGCGTCACAGCAGAAGATTCATTAATGCTGGGCGATTCCATTAGTGATGTGAAAGCGGCCCGGGCAGCAGGTTTTCAGATTATTTGTATGAGTTATGGTTATAATCACGGTGTGGATATTCGTGAATCAAATCCGGATGTGGTAATCGATTCCATGGCAGAGCTGAAAGATTTGCTGTAATCCTTTATCCTGATTTGTTCAAACAAATAATAATAAATCCCAAAAAGCAGATCAAAGAAAAAACCAAAGAACAATAATATGCAATTACTTAATAAGAAACAAATGAAAGAACGTTGGTGGTTCTGCAACGAACCTGTCAGAGAGTAGTGCTTATAAGCTGACAACTTTAGGGCTAAGAGACTTATCCAGCTCGTCCGGGTTAGGACTTTAGGAAAGTTATTGCCGTGAAAGTCTTTATCCTGCTCGTCCGGGTCAGGCTTATGCAACACCCGATTCATTTGTTATTTATTAAGTGATTACCATGTCTATTGTTACCAAAGAACAATTTATTAAACTTGCCGGAGAAGGATATAACCGGATTCCGGTGGTTTATGAAGTGCTCGCTGATCTGGATACTCCCCTGAGTGCTTACTTAAAGCTGGCTGAAGGTCCCTATTCCTATTTACTGGAATCGGTTCAGGGCGGAGAAAAATGGGGCCGATATTCTATTATTGGATTACCCTGTAAAACCATAATCAAGGTCACGAATGAACAGATCCAGATCTCTCATGATGGTCAGTTGATCGAACAACTGACTCATGCTGATCCCCTGGCCTGGATTGAAGATTATCAGCAGCAATACAATATCCCGGAGCATCTTTCACAGCAGTCAAATCTGCCGCGTTTTACCGGCGGACTGGTAGGCTACTTTGGTTATGAAACCATTGGTTATATTGAACCCAGATTAAAAAATATGGCAAAAGATGATCCGCTCGGGACACCGGATATTTTGCTTATGGTTTCAGAAGAAGTTCTGGTGTTTGATAACCTGAGCGGAAAACTGTTTCTTATAGTTCATGCCCACCTGGATCAGGCGCACAGTGATGTTGAACTGGCCTGGCAGCAGGCAACTCAACGTCTGGAGGAGCTGACCCGGCGATTGCGGCAATCCGATACAGCTTATCAGCAGCCTGGCCAGGTGATCAGAGTGAAGGAAACTGATTTTGTTTCCGGTTTTACTCAGCAGGGATTTGAAAAAGCGGTGGCACGTATCAAGGATTATATTGTTGCCGGGGATGCCATGCAGGTGGTGATCTCGCAACGGCTGTCCATACCTTTTAATGCTCCTCCTCTGGATTTGTACCGCGCATTGCGTAGTTTAAATCCATCTCCCTATATGTATTTCCTGGATCTGGATGAGTTTCATATTGTCGGATCTTCACCGGAAATTCTCACCCGTGTGGAAGACGGCAAGATCACGGTGCGTCCTATTGCCGGAACTCGTCCAAGAGGGCATACTGACGAAGAAGATAAACAATTGGAGCAGGACTTGCTGTCTGACCCCAAGGAACTGGCTGAGCATCTCATGTTGATCGATCTGGGGCGCAATGATGCAGGTCGGGTGTCAGAAATTGGCAGTGTAAAACTGACCGATAAAATGAATATTGAGCGTTATTCCCATGTTATGCACATAGTCTCTAATGTGGAAGGTGTGCTAAACAAAAAAATGACCACCATGGATGCCTTGAAAGCCACTTTCCCTGCCGGAACAGTGAGTGGTGCACCAAAAATTCGTGCCATGGAAATTATTAATGAACTGGAACCGGTGAAACGGGGGATTTACTCCGGTGCTGTAGGCTATATTTCCTGGTCTGGAAATATGGATACTGCCATAGCTATTCGTACAGCCGTTATCAAGAACAAACAATTGCATATTCAGGCGGGTGCCGGTATTGTGGCCGATTCAGTACCCCGTAATGAGTGGGATGAGACCATGAACAAGGGACGCGGAGTTTTCCGGGCGGTGGCCATGGCTGAATGCGGACTGGATTCAAGCGTCAACAGTCAGTGCGGGGAGGATCAATAAGATGCTGCTTATGATCGATAATTATGACTCCTTTACTTATAATCTGGTGCAATATCTGGGTGAACTGAAAGCGGATGTCAAAGTCTTCCGCAATGATGAAATCAGCGTGGCAGAAATTGAAAAAATGGCTCCTGATCATATAATGATTTCACCGGGACCCTGCACGCCCAATGAGGCGGGTATCTCAATTGAAGCCATCAAATACTTTGCTGGCAAGCTGCCTATACTGGGTGTGTGCCTGGGGCATCAGAGTATTGGCCAGGCGTTTGGTGGAAAAATCATCCATGCCAGAAAAATTATGCATGGCAAAACATCTATGATGCATCATAATAACAAAGGGGTCTTTCAAGGACTGGAATCACCTTTTGAAGCAACCCGCTATCATTCGCTGGTGATTGAAAAAGACACGCTTCCGGATTGTCTGGAGATCACGGCCTGGACAGAAAATGAGGATGGCAGCATGGATGAAATCATGGGTGTCAAACATAAAGAGCTGGCAATAGAAGGAGTACAATTCCACCCGGAATCCATCCTGAGTCAGCATGGTCATAAGATGCTACAGACTTTTTTAGATACTATAGAGCCAGGTAAGTAATTCAAAAGGTAAAATTATGGATATCAAAACAGCCATTGCAAACGCAGTCGAATATCAGGATATCAAAATTCTCGATATGGAAAGCGTCATGCGCCAGATCATGACGGGTGAAACCACATCAGCGCAAATTGCAGCATTACTGGTTGCTTTGCGAATGAAAGGAGAAACCGTTGATGAGCTTACGGCTTCTGCCAGTGTGATGCGTGAACTGGTCACTCCGGTCAAGGTTGATGGCCAGCATGTGATTGATATTGTCGGCACTGGCGGTGACGGTCTGCATACTTTTAATGTCTCCACAACATCCTGTTTTGTTGTTGCAGCAGCAGGGGGAACGGTTGCCAAGCACGGTAATCGTTCTGTGAGCAGTACCTCCGGCAGTGCTGATATTCTGGAAGCTGCCGGCATCAATCTTAATCTCAGTTCTCATCAGGTAGAGCAATGTATTCAGGAGCTGGCAATTGGTTTTATGTTTGCGCCGTTGCACCATAATGCGATGAAACATGCCATTGGGCCACGCAAGGAAATGGGCATCAGAACGATGTTCAATTTACTGGGACCATTGACTAATCCTGCTGGTGCGGTCAATCAACTGCTTGGTGTGTTTGATAAAAAATGGCTGGAGCCACTGGCAGAAGTGCTAAAAAACTTGGGCAGTGAGCATGTGATGGTAGTGCATTCAGCCGATGGCATGGATGAAATCAGTATGGCTGATGAAACTTCGGTGTGTGAATTAAAGGGCGGTGAATTGACGCAATATACTATAATACCTGAGCAATTTGCTATGACCCGTGGGCGTATTGAAGACATTACTGTCAGCAGTGCTGAACAATCCCTGGCCATGGTTCAAGGTGTCCTGGAGGATAAACCGGGTGCTGCCAGAGACATTGTTCTGCTGAATTCCGGAGCAGCTATTTATTGTGCAGGATTGAGCCAGACACTGGAAGATGGGGTGGAACTAGCCCGTCAGGCCATTTCATCTGGAGCAGCCAAAGAAAAAATGGAACAATTAGTCAGTCTGAGTCAGTCATTTGAGAGCTAAATCTAATAAACAGCCATTTGGAAACAATATGAGTAAAGCTAATGCACCTGATATATTAGTCAAAATTTTACAGCGTAAACGTGAAGAAGTGGACGCTCGTTGCACCACTAAGCCTTTACAGTCTGTTATTGATGATCTGGAGGGCATTGCTGACACCCGTGGTTTTGTAAAATCCATTGAAAATAAAATAAACTCCGGTCAATCCGCTGTGATTGCAGAAATTAAAAAAGCCTCACCTAGCAAGGGCCTGATCCGGGAAAATTTTATTCCTTCTGAAATTGCCAAATCCTATGAACAGGGCGGTGCAGCCTGCTTGTCAGTCCTGACCGATGTTGATTTTTTTCAGGGCAATGATGCTTATCTGCAACAAGCTCGCAATGCCTGCCAATTACCGGTTTTGCGCAAAGATTTTGTGGTTGATCCTTACCAGATCTTTGAGGCGCGGTTAATCGGTGCTGATGCAATTTTATTGATCGTTGCCTGTCTGAGTGATATCCAGTTGAGTGAATTTTCTGCTCTCGCTCATGAACTGGATCTGGATGTTCTGGTGGAAGTACATGATCAGCAAGAACTGGATCGGGCATTAAAACTGTCGACTCGATTAATAGGCATCAATAACCGTAATCTGAGAACCTTTGAAACCACACTGGATACCACAATTGGTTTGCTGGGCAAAATACCGGACGATCGGATTGTTGTCACAGAAAGCGCCATCCATTCTCCTGAGGACGTGGCATTAATGCGTGCGCATCAGGTGCATGCCTTTCTGGTCGGTGAATCCTTTATGCGCTCTGAGCGGCCAGGAGAGAAACTGGCCGAACTGTTTTTTCAGATCGGCAGTTCTTTCAGGTTTTAGCTAATGCCATTTCTGACACCTTCCGAATGGCTGGATTATGATCGCGATCATATCTGGCATCCCTATACCAGCATGACCGATCCCTTACCGGCCTACCCGGTTGAATCGGCTCACGGCGTCAGGTTAAGGCTGGCTGATGGCCGGGAACTTGTTGATGGCATGTCATCCTGGTGGGCGGCTATTCATGGCTATAACCACCCCGTATTAAATGCTGCTATTGAACAGCAAATCCAGTCCATGTCGCATGTCATGTTTGGCGGCTTAACTCATTTGCCTGCAGTAACACTGGCAAAAAAACTGGTCGATATAACGGCTGCACCATTACAGCATGTGTTTTTTGCTGATTCCGGTTCAGTTGCAGTAGAAGTTGCCATTAAAATGGCTATCCAGTACTGGTATGCTCAAGGTTTCAAAGACAAACAAAAATTACTGACTGTGCGTAACGGTTATCATGGCGATACCCTGGGGGGCATGTCGGTGTGCGATCCAGTCAACGGTATGCACAGCATGTTCCGGGGAGTCTTGCCGCAGCAATATTTTGCCCCGCCTCCTGAATGTTCCAGTGATGGTTCCAGTAATATCAATGCACTGGAAAAGCTGTTACAGGCGCATCAAGCTGAAATTGCGGCGGTGATTATAGAGCCCCTGGTTCAGGGAGCCGGGGGCATGCGTTTTTACTGCAGCCAATATCTGCAACAGCTCAGAGTTTTATGTGATGAATATAGGGTCTTATTAATACTGGATGAAATTGCTACCGGTTTTGCCCGGACAGGTACGCTGTTTGCTTATGAGCAGGCCAAAATAGAGCCGGATATACTGTGCCTGGGTAAAGCATTGACTGGTGGTTACATGACCCTGGCGGCAACCATGACCACGGGTAAAGTGGTGCAGGGGATTAGTGCTGATGGTGCAGGCGTTTTAATGCACGGACCAACCTTTATGGCGAACCCGCTGGCCTGTCAGGTTGCCAGTGCCAGTATTGATTTATTGCTGGCATCATCCTGGCAGACACAAATTAAACAGCTTGAAACGCAATTACAAACAGAGTTGAGTCCTTGTCAGGAATTGGCTATTGTCAGAGATGTTCGTGTCAAAGGGGCTATCGGAGTGGTAGAACTGAAACAGCCGGTTGACATGAAAACCATGCAGGCCGATTTTGTGGAATACGGCGTATGGATTAGACCGTTCAATAAACTGGTCTATATTATGCCGCCCTATATTATCAAACCTGAAGAAGTCACCCTGCTGACTTCTGCAATTTACAATATTCTGGCACACCTGACATTTAATCCCGATGGAGCTTAGGGCAGCCTTAAAAATGTGAATTATTTTTTAAGGCTGCCCTTAGTAAAATACTTCAGCCTTGTTAATAGTATCTACAGGAATATGATAGCTGATAGTACCTGAACGCAATCGAGTGGTCACTTCATATATGCGGCGATCGTTTGTGTTTATCGTCCCTTTGTAGTGCTTGCCATTTGAGGTCTCGATCCTGACACGAAATTTATTAAAGTTTGCTAAAGCCGCGGCAGAAATTGAATGGTATTTTTTAACAATGATGGCGCGCTTTTTCTTGATTTCATCCGGTGTTTCCACATCAATCTCATCACTGGTTGCTGTTTCAATCAACTTGTCCTTATCAATAGCAATAGAAATTTCATTGATGCGTTTACCATTAACAAAAAAACGCAGATGGACAAACTGAATAATATCGTTAGGCTCAAAGGTCTTAAATTCGGTTGTACCGGTTAGTTGACTCAGGTCGGCCTCAAATACCATGGAGCCAGATGTTTCAAGTATGGTTTTATAGGCGTTGAATAGTCCTTCTTCAGGACTGATACCATAGGATATCAGATACTCCTGGAGCTGATTGATGTGCTGGTTAATATACTCTTCAATCTTGAGTTTTCCCTGATTGGCGCAGTAACGATTTTTTCGTTCAATATAAGAATCATCGACAATCTCCAGTGAGGTTTTACCCGGCTTTACCGTGTTGTTAGAAAATGAGTCCAGATCTGTTACACCATGAAGTTCACCGGAAAGATTAATATGTGTCATATCCCGGATATTGTTTCTAATGGTGTAGCGTAAAAGCTTATTACGAGGATTAAATTGATAACTTAATACTATGTCGTTAATAATGCGATCGTAACCCATCTGTGACAGTGCTTTACTGCCAATTCGATAAACATCACCACAGCCCAGGGTGGAAAAAACTTCCAGTTGAGAGGGCTCAGCATTCGGATTGTCCATTATTCCCATGAGATTTCCATTTAAATCCACGGAGGCACTTGAGATGAGTAGACTTAATGATTCAGGGAGTTGTTTTCGTTGC
>CBDTVA010000065.1:0-10541 GCA_965363935.1 uncultured Gammaproteobacteria bacterium
CCTTCAGCAGATAAGGAGCCTTGAGTGTTTTTGGTAATAACATATCGCGCCGGACGTAAACCATTTCTGTCCAGAGTACAGGCGGCATAGCGACCATCGGTCATTACCACGCCCGCAGGACCATCCCAGGCTTCCATATGCATGGAATTGTATTCATAAAAAGCCTTCAGTTCGGTATCCATGGTGTCTACATTCTGCCATGCGGGCGGAATCAGCAAGCGCATGGCACGAAAAATATCCATACCACCGGCCAACAGGGCCTCAAGCATATTATCCATGCTATTGGAATCGGAACCACTCATGGACACCAATGGACGGATATCTTCCATATTCGGGATCAGAGGAGTCTGAAATTTGTGTCCGCGGGCTACTGACCAGTTACGATTACCCTGAATCGTATTGATTTCACCATTATGCGCCAGATAGCGAAAGGGTTGGGCCAGTCGCCATTGCGGCCAGGTATTGGTCGAGAAGCGCTGGTGAAACACACACATCACCGAGGCAAGGCGTGGATCATTGAGATCTTTGTAAAATACCGGTAAAAACTCCGGCATCACCAAGCCTTTATAAGACACGACCTGGGAAGTCATGGATGGAATATAAAAGACTTCGTCATTGTTCTCAATCGCTTTTTCGGTTCGGCGGCGAGCAATGTATAGATGGCGATCAAAAGTCACTGTATCCATACCGTCAGCAGCATTAACAAAAACGTGTTCGATTTGCGGCAGGGATTTCAGCGCTTCTTCACCACAGGCACTTTCATCAACCGGGACTACACGCCATCCGGCGACTTCCAGTCCTTCTGCAGCCAGTTCTTTATTTAATTGATTTTTTGCCTGATCGGCTGCTTCTGCATCCTGGCTGAGAAAAACCACACCAACAGCGTATTTTTCGCTTAATTTGAAACCCTGTTCCTGTGCAACTGCACGCATTAAGGCATCGGGCTTTTGTAACAATAAACCACAGCCATCACCGGTTTTGCCATCAGCCGAAATTGCACCGCGGTGAGTCAGTCGGGCCAGCGCACCAATGGCCGTTTGCACCAGCCAGTGGCTACTGGCACCATCCATATGGGCGATTAATCCAAAACCGCAGTTATCTTTTTCAAATGAAGGTCTATAGAGAGTCGATTCCAGTTCTTTGGGTGCCCCACTTCTGGCTAAAGACCCTCTACCCGCTAAAGGCTCTCCATTACCCGCTAAAGGCTCTTTATACAAATTATGCTGTGTTTCAAATGTTGGCATTACCGGCCTCAATTGATAGGAATAATAGTGAATGTAATCCGCAAATCCCCCAGTATTTATTTGCTCATCTGGCTAACACGGCCAGGTTTTTACAGGAGCTACTGAGTCAAAAGAACCAAGGATTATAACCTTTCAGGAGAGTTTGGTCTAGATTTTGGACAATATCACTTTTTACCTATTACTCATCATGCCATGAATTTCGGAAAAACTACGCACCCAGGGCTGCGCAAGTTTAATTTTTGCGGCCAGTTGTTCTTTGGCCTGCAGTGCAGAATTTTTATCGGGATAAGAGCCGTAAAGCAAAACATAGAGCGGTTTTTCATTGCGAAGTATTTTGAAATAAACTGCCTCTGTTTGAATGTTTTGTTTGCTGATAAATTCCCTTACGGCTGACTCCGTACTTAATGCCAGCAATTGTACCGTGAAGTCAGCAGGATTCTGGGTCCATATCCAGGCTTCATTTTTCGGCTGATATCTTGAGCTAAGCTTAGGTGAGCTAAGAGCGGGTGAGCTAAGAGCAGATGAGCTGACAACTGGCTTTTTAGAGATATTTTTATCGGCAGTAGCTGGCTGCAATTTCAGCTTATTTTTAATGCTTGCAAAACTTCTTACCCAGGGCTTTGGATTGCTCAGTTCAGAATCAAGCGCTGTAATGGCGTCATTAGCCGCCTGTTTTGAAGCATAATTACCATAAGTCATACTAAACCAGGTTTGCCCATTGCGTTGTGTTTCGAACCGGGCAATATCCCCTTTCAGTGAATATTTCCTGATTAACTGCTCAATAGCCTGTTTATTGTGGGAACCAAATAATTGTATGGTGAAATTGTCATCTGCCTGTTGTTGCAACCAGCTTTTGTTTCTGATGTTATTTTCTGTGAGACTGTTACTACTGCCAGGAGGTTGTCCCGAGGCAGACGCTTTTGCCTGGTGGCTTTCCGGGACGACGGCAAACACAGCAGAGCTTGAAACCACAGCAGGTGGATTATTTGCCGACACATGCCACTGACGCTCTTTTTTACCTGTGGTCACAAACAATTTAATTTGCTTTTCGCTGACAAATTCAAACTGCGTGGGAGTCCGGAGGGATGAAAATAGTTTTTTATTATTGTCCCATTTTAATTCAATCACCGTTTGTCTGGAAAATCTCCGGCCCATAATGGCAACGGTCTGGCGTTTATCACTACCGATCACTGGGTTGGGTACAATACTATTGATAGTCAGGTCGGCAATATAGGGTTTCACCACATCAAAACGACGTGTTTCAGACTGTTGGCCATCCGCACTTTTAGCGTAGATCTGCCATTGCTGAGAGTCAATTCCAGTGGCCAGATGCAGTTTGATTTTACTTTTGCTTTCATAAAACCATTGTTCTGGAGTCAATTTTGCTGAAAACTCTTTGCTCTGTTCGCCCCAGACAACCACCAGACTGACATCTGTTTCCAGATGACTGCCGCTAATGGTAATGTACTGGCGACTGGCTGAACCGATAACAGGTTCCGGCTCAACTGTTCTGAGTACAGGAGCTGGCGATTTAACTGCAGCGGGTTTGGTCTTGATTTCATTGTCAGACTCGCCAGGAAACTCAGATTGCACGACTGTTTCAGTCAATGTTTGTCCGGCAGTGACTGAGTCTACTATTGTCGAAGTTTGTTCTGTTGATTTTGCCTGTACTGTTTTTAACTCAGAATCTCCCGGCTCAACTAATTCCAGTTCAGGCACTGTATCTGAGATTGATTTGACTGTTTGATCTATACCATCCACTATGGTGGATTGTTCATTCTGAAGGCTCACTTCTGGCTGAGCGCTTTTTTCTGGCTCAAGGCTATTTTCTTGAGTCAGACTGTTCTCTGCGGGCAGTTCCAATGGTAATAGTTCAATTTTTTCATTACTTGTCTGCCCATCGCCTGCTTGTCCGGATTTATTAAAGGCACTATTGAAAACCAGAAATGCAACCAGGATGATGCCAATCAGGGCAATAGGAATAATAAATTTTGGCATTCCCAGAGAGTTCATTTTATAAAATTCAGACTGGCCTGTTGGTTGCTTATCTATAAAATCCTCCGCGACTTGTTCTCGATCGAAAAGTTCTTCGTCATTTAACTCTTTATTATTAAACTCTTCATTACTAAAGAAGGTATCATCGTCTTGTCCGCCCATTTGTTCAATTTCTTCAAATTTTTCTGCCAGACGACTCATTTGTTCTTCCGCCCTGTCGGTTCTGTGATCTTTTAACTCATCATCCGTTAGACCACCCATTAAGTCATTTTCCTGTGCTGAAGCCATGCCATTGCTGTGAAGGTTGTCAACAGGATCTGGAATGTTAGTCTCTCGCTCAATATAGTTATCACCCTTGCCACTGGAGGCAAGAAATTTACTGGCAAAAAAGTTTATTTTTTCCGGTACACCACCCGAGTTACTATAAATACTGTCCACGATACGTGGCGTAAAAGGTGATTCACGGTTAAAACCTGCCACAGCCATTTTATGTCTTAAATAGCCGGAAACACCTTCCTTATCCAGATTATCCAGAGTCGTAATATGAATGACATCTCTGAAATCTCGTAATTCAGGGACTTGCAGGCGCTCAGTAATTTCCGTTGTGGCAAACAAAACAATATTAATATAGGGCTCATCATTTTGTTTTTGCTGTGAAAGCTGTAATAAAAAGCGTATAGAATCCACTGACAAACACTGTGCATTGTCAATAAACAGTACGGGTTTAAATCCCAGTTGAATTATTTCCGCAAGTTGAGTTTCCAGCGTTTCCAATAATTCCATATCATCATCAGGCATCACAGCCAATGAATTGAGGATTTCCTGTATCAGTGACAGTGTATCGTATTGACTGGTATCTTTAATTTTTGCTATACGCCAATTATTATCAACTCGGTTGACCAGAGTTTCCAGCATATGGCTTTTGCCCATTCCAGGCGCACCAATTATCACCTGCAAATTGTTTGAATACTCAATCAGGTGTTCAGTCGATTCCATTATCTGGGCTCGACTTTGATCCGCATAAAAATAGCGTTGATCCGTACTGTTTTGAAACGGGTTTTCTTTCAGGCCCAGTCTATCCGGTTGTGGCACATTTTGCTCCCAGTGGTACAACAAGTTTAAGTTATAACAAAAACGAAGTTAAGTTATAAGGTTTAATTCTCTTAAGGCTGAGTTGCAAACGCTTCCAGAGTCTGCTGCAACTTTTCAACATCAAATTCAGCAGTGAGCAGGCTACTGCCCAGCGCATCTAACAGAACCAGATGCAATTGTCCATCCAGTACTTTCTTGTCACCTGCCATGAGCTTCATAAATTGTTGTACAGAAATTCGTTCCTGCTGTCCAGCCGGAACCCGGGTGGGCAGTTTTGCCTGCTCAATTAAGTCAATAATTTGCTGCTGTACACTCTTATCAATCCAACCATGCCTGACCGAAAGATCAGCAGCCATTACCATACCAATAGCGACTGCTTCTCCATGCAGGCAATTACCATAACCCAGGCCTGTTTCTATAGCATGACCAAACGTATGTCCAAGATTAAGCAAGGCACGTTGACCCGCTTCTTTTTCATCTGCTGCAACAATAGTTGCTTTATCCTGGCAGGAATACTCAATAGCATAGGTCAGGGCTTCTGGATCTCTGTTAATCAAGGTAGAGATATTGTTCACTAGCCAGATAAAAAAATCACTGCTATTGATCAGAGCATATTTAATCACTTCAGCCAGTCCGGCACTCAGTTGTCGATCATCAAGCGTATTCAGGGTATTGGTGTCAGCAATAACACATTTTGGCTGATAAAATGAGCCTATCATGTTTTTCCCCAGAGGATGATTAACGCCTGTTTTTCCTCCAACCGAAGAATCAACCTGGGCAAGCAAAGTAGTGGGAATCTGGATAAAATTAACACCTCGACGATAAATCGCTGCGGCAAAACCTGTCATATCGCCAATTACACCGCCTCCCAGAGCCACTAAAGTCACTCGACGATCAAATTGTTTTTCCATTAACCGATCAATAATGGGCAATATGCCAGTATAAGTTTTATAGACTTCACCATCAGGTAAAATAACGGTTTCACATTGATAGTCTGAAAAAACCTTCAACGTCATGTCAAGATAAAGCGGTGCAATAGTCTCATTGGTGACAATGACTACCTGTTTACCACTTATATAGGGTGCTATCAGCGAACTGTCAGCCAGTAGATTCTGGCCAATAAAAATTGGATAACTTCGTTCACCTAAATCAACATTTAATGTAATCATGTTCTATATGTAATTAAGAATAAATAGCTAAGAGTTAATAGCTAAGAGTTTTGAGAGTTCAAGGGTTAAGAGCTTTTGCTGTTAAGCGTGCAACCTGGCGGTCAGTTCTTTGACAGCCATATGAACGGTCATTTTATTGGTTTTCAGTATTATATCAGCTAATTCGCGATAAATGGGCTCACGCTCATTCAAAATAGTTTGCAATTTTTCTCTGGGATTATCTGTTTGCAACAGTGGACGATTTTTATCCTTTGCTGTTCTTGCCAATAAATCATCTATTCCAGCACACAGATAAACTATTGTACCTGAGCGTTTTAAGGCTAGTTGATTTTCTTTTTTCAGGACAGCACCGCCGCCAGTAGCCAGAACAATATGAGTTTTATTGCACAATTGGGAGATAACTTCCTGTTCACGCCGGCGAAATCCTTCTTCACCCTCCAGTTCAAAAATCAGTGGTATAGAAGCACCGGTTCGTTGCTCAATTTCACGATCACTATCAAAAAAATCGAATTTAAAAAGTCTCGCGATTTGTCGACCAATGGTTGTTTTTCCAGCCCCCATCGGACCAATCAGAATAATATTAGCGTTGTGACCCATAAAATGTTGTGACCCAAAAAACCTTGTGATCCATATTGTCAGCTGAGTGTGAGTATTGTGGTGTAATATGACAAATCACAATGATTTTATCAAGTGTTTGAGGAAGGTTTGTATAGATTGGCAGGATTGTATGTTGCCAGGTTGTATGCATCACTTTCAACAGAAAAAGCATACAACCTGAAACGTTCTTTTTTATCGTATTGACAGGGATTCATCCATAATTTTTGGCGTAATAAATATTATCAGTTCAGTTTTACTATCACTTTTGTTATCAACCTTGAATGCCTGGCCAATGACCGGTATATCGCCCAGTATCGGTACAGAATCTGTGTTCCGTGAGACATTATGTTCAAACACGCCACCCAGGACAAGAGTATCTCCATTATCCACCAGAACCGATGTGGTGATTTCTTTAGTGTCAATAGAAGGAGCGGAACCAACAGCAATCGGCACCAAATCAGAAACTTCATCTTTATTGATTTTTAAGTCCATAAAGACCTTATTACCTGGAATAATCAAAGGAGTCACTTCCAGACTTAGCACCGCATCTTTAAAGGAAACACTGGTATTACCGCCATCGCCACTTTGTGACAGATAGGGAACCTCGGTACCTGTTTTGATTTTGGCCGGACTGCCATTGGTGGTGACAATTCTGGGGCTGGAAATCAGCTCAGAAGTACCTTCTGTCTGCGAAGCCGAGATCTCCAAATCAACCAGGTAGCCACTGTTTAGCAGAGCAAAAGTAATACCCAGCAGGTTTTTTTGACTAAGCCCCAGATCCACAGTGGCATCAGTAGTCTGCGTGGTAGAAGGAAAACCTCTGTTTTTAAGGTCTCCATCTGAGTTGGTGGAACCAAAGTTCCAGTCCAGTCCCATATCCCGTTCAAACTTGTCTGAAGCAGAAACAACCCGGGCATCAATCAGAACCTGCTTGATTGGAGTATCAATTTCTTTAATGAGTCTTCTTAATTGAGCAATATTGCGTGCGGTATCACGAACAATCAGTTTATTGGTTCTGTCATCACCGACCACAGTCGCTCTTGAAGAGACATAAGAAGCACCTTCTTCATCTTCTGCATCACCGCTGCTACTGTTACTGGCCTGATTTTTGGAAGCCTCAGCACCGCCAATTTTCTCCAGCAAGGCAACCACAGCTGTAGCCGTGACAAATTGCAGTTGAATGGTTTCTGTGACCAGTGGTAATAAATCGGCAATTTGTTTTTTCGCTTCCAGTTCCTGCTTTTCTATCGCCGCCAGTTCTTCAGCCGGGGCAACCCGCATGACATTGCCTTCTTCACGCATACCCAGACCTTTGGTCTTTAAAATAATAGCCAGAGCCTGATCCCAGGGAACATTTTTTAATCTCAGGGTGATGCTGCCACTCACTGTGTCACTGGTGACCATGTTTTTTCCTGTAAAGTCCGCTATCAATTGCAGTACAGCACGAACCTCAATATCCTGAAAATTCAGTGACAATCTTTCACCAGTATAACCAAACTTGGCTTTTTCTTTTGCTTCTTTTTGTGCTTTGGTCAGACCTTTTACTTCAATAGTAAAGGTTTTGCCTGCCTGATAGCCCAGATGATCAAATTCACCCCTGGTATCAACCAGCATTTTAATATTTTTGCCCGAAGCAAAGGTATCGATAAAAGAAACAGGGGTATTAAAGTCATTCACATCCAGACGGCGTTCCAAATCACCCGGCAAGCTGACATTGTCAATTTCAACCACCAGCTTTTCAAATTCCTGCTTTAGATTGACATTGTTAGGCTGTTCAGTGAAGCTGATAATTATATTACCTTCACCTTCATCACCCAGTCGAAAATCAATGTCCCTGATGGAGTTTCTGCCTAAAGAAGCAGTTGAACGGGAAACATTGGCCTCATCCAGTACAATAACCACATTATTGCCGTCAATTTCAGTCGTGTATTTGGTAAGCGATACCAGGTTGAGCACGACCCGGGTACGACCACCCGCAGCAACCGCAGTAACGCTTCGAGCCAGGCCAATACCTATAGTCTGGCGTTTCTTGGCCAGGGCAACACCGGTATCAGGAAAATCCAGGGCTATCCGGGCCGGTGAGTCGATAGTAAACGTACCAGGCTCTGGTGCAGCTTCACTAAATTGCAATACCACTTGCACCTTATCTCCCGGTATGGAAGAAAAGGAGATATTTTCAAGCATATTACCGGCATGTACAGCAGCCACAAGGCTTATGGACAGCATCCATATCACGAGCACTAATAACTGTTTAAATATCATTTTTCTGTTCATAATATTCTCTCTAATATTTCCCGGATTACTTTTCTTATATTTTCTTTTTAAATATACAATTCACTTTTCGTGCCTTTCACCGGCTTATCCCTAATGCCTGGCTAATAAGGCTGTTATATGCATAGGGTTATCCATAAAGCTTAGGCTTATTCACTGAGTGAAATTGAGGCATCCCGCTTTCTCCATCCACCGTTTTTGTCAGGGGCCAGCTCAAGAAGGGTAATTTCTTCTTCGTTTACAGATGTAACTTTGCCATAGTTTTGCCCCATATAATGGCCTACGGACACCCGATGCAGTAGACCATCCGGATCTTTAATCAATACCCACTCAGATTCATCCTGTGCCAGAGTTCCAACCATCCGCAAGCTATCCAGTGAAAATTCTTCCAATGGCTCTCTGGGCCGAGTCGGATCAGGTTGAGGACCACGATAGGGGCCGCTTAGCACTTCAATATCCACAACCGCTTTAAACGGATCACGTATTTCCCGTGCAGCATAAGCATATGGAGGCTCGTGCTTGAACTCAGGTAACGGCTTTACCCGTCCTTTATAAGTTGCCTTGGTTTTTTTGACATAGGCTTCCAGATCACTCTTATCGCTGGTAACACAACCGGAAAGCATAAAAATAGCTGTTATTAATAGTACTGTTTTTTTCATCCGAATCAATCTCTATCACATCACTCAAAATCTTCTCTTTTTAGCAACTATGAACACCTGGAGAAAGAGAAAATAGTCAAACTAAATTAACGATTTAACGTCTGCGCTTTTTCTTCTTTTTCTTTCTGCTTGATGACACTTCATCCTGATCAAGATAGCGGTATGTTTTCGCCAACAGAGTAATAGTTAGCTTCTGATCTTTTTCCAGTTCCGTTTCTGTGGCTTTAGATTTAGCCTTTATTGGTGTCATAACAACATCATGAATAGTAACAATTCTGGGCAGTGCAGCAATGCCGGTCGCAAAACCGCCGAAATCATGATAAGTCCCGGTGACCTTAATATTGACCGGCAATTCAGCATAAAAGGCTTTACGGATTTCAGCCGATGGTTTAAACAGGCTGAATTCCAGATCATTACTTAAGCCGGTTTGTGAAATTTCCACCAGTAGATCAGCCACTTCTGTTTTCTGAGGTAATTGCCTGAGCATGGAGCCAAAACGCTTTTCCATTTCAACCATCTGCAGTTTATAGGCTTCCAGATTGGCCGCTTTTCCCTGCTTGGTCTTAAATTCATCCTTAAGCGGCTGTTCCTTTGCCTCGGCGCTTTCCAGTTCGGCAATTTTTTCCTGGGTAAAATAATAATATCCAGCGCCTAAAACCACAGCAAAGATAACAATAATGACGACCAATCTTGCCGCCGGGGGCCAGCCGCCAATATTTTCAAAGTCTAGTTCATTTAAATTCATCGCCCTTTACCCCTTCTCTCTTTTTTCTTTTTCTTCTTGTCATTGGGAGAAGCTTGTTTAGAAGTTAGAGTAAACTGACTATAGCCATCATCCGAAGCACCCTTCTTTTTACTCTGAATTACCTGCAAATTTGGATTTTTTAACCATTCAGCGTGTTCGATATTTCGCATATAGGCTGAAACCCGGGCATTGGATTGCGCTACTCCATTAAAAGTTAAATCAGTCTTTTTCTGGACTAATTTAGTCAAATGCACACCTTCCGGCAGCACTTTAACCAGTTCATCCAACATGTGCACACTATCAGAACGATTACCCTGTAATTGTTGAATCACATTCATGCGCGCCAGCAAGTCTGCTTTTTTCTTTTCCAGTACTTTGATTTCAGCAATGGCTTTTTCCACTTTTTTAATTTCATTTTGCAGGTAACTGTTTCTTGAATTCTGATACTCAATCATGGAATTAAGCTGCATTTGCACCGCAAGCACCACACCCGCAGACAAAATTGCAGCTGCTGCCAGCATGGTAAAAAACTGTTGCTCAGTTTGTTTGCGTTTTTCTTCGCGCCAATTCAGTAAGTTAATTCTAGCCATTAATCAAAACTCCTTAATGCAAGTCCGCAGGCAATCATTAATGCCGGTGCATCATTACTCAGCACCTGAGCCTTGATTTTAGACGAAAGCGACATATTCGCAAAGGGGTTTGCAATAGAGGTACTAACGCTCAAACGCTCTTCTAACATTTGATCAATATCCGGGATAGATGCACTGCC
>CBDTVA010000066.1:0-10489 GCA_965363935.1 uncultured Gammaproteobacteria bacterium
TTACAAGCAAGCTGCGCTTGCTTGTAAAGCCCACGGCGCCGGTCAGCACCGCGTTGAATGTAGGTCCCAGGTCTTACATTGTGCATTAGTTTGGTGTAATAGCGAACGAAATTAATTCAATAAGGAGCCAAGGATGGCGAGACAATTGAGACTTGAATTTTCAGCTGCGCTATATCACATTACTTCAAGGGGCGATCGACGAGAAGATAGCAATTCGTATTCGGTTACACTTCCTGGACATTCCAGATTGGAAAGTACTGTTTGATCCGGGTATTGAAGTTGATGATGCACTGGAAATGGCTGAACAGACTGAGGTCTGATTAATTTAACAGGATTGAGTAACTATTAAATAAATGGGTGCTTACCAATTGGCAAAAGAACACCCATTCATTTTATTTCAAGAGATCGATGCTCTAAATATTTGCTCAATATTTAATTATGAACTCTTCGATTTTAAGATACCTATTTTAAAGCTTCCAGAGCACTATCATAATCAGGCTCTTGCGTGATTTCAGGGACCTGTTCTGTATATAAGACTTTATTATTTTCATCAAGGACAATAACAGCTCGTGAGCAGAGACCGGATAACGGGCCTGCAATAATTTTTAACCCGTAATTATCTGCAAAACTGCTTCTGAAAGTCGACAGGTTGTCAACATTTTTCAGTCCTTCCGCCTCACAAAAACGTTGCTGGGCAAAGGGTAGATCAGCTGAAATAACCAGCACTACCGTATTATCAAGACTATCTGCTTGCTCATTGAATTTTTTTGTGGAAGTAGCACAAACCCCGGTATCCAAACTGGGAACAATGTTTAGTAATTTCTTCTTTCCTGCATAACTGGCCAGCGTTATTTCACTTAAATCACCGGCAACCAAAGTGAAATCTTTTGCTATTGTCCCTACCGCTGGTAACTCACCTAGCGTATCGGATACCACTGTTTCTTGCAACATTACTTTTGCCACGTCATTCTCTCCTTGGGGTAAATTTATAAAATATTTCCTAGCATTGCGCTTAACCTCATATAATAGTATTTATGTGGAAAAAATAAAACCATAAAATAAGTAGGCTAAAACCATCTGCAATTGAAGAACAGTTTTAGCAGTTATTTTTAGCCATCCACTATACCACTTAGGGTGCTTTTTATTCCTGTCTTGAATGACTGCTTGCGGCTATCATGGGCCAATTGAGACTTATCCAGTTCGTCCGGGTTAGGATTTTATTGTCAGGTTATTTTCTGAAGTATTTCAAGGCATATCCTTTATGCAAGCCGCAACTGTGCTAAAGAAGCACGCGCATTGCCGCCACCGATGTCAGGAATGATGTTTAATTCGAGCACCGTGGCTGCCGGGATGTCGACCTTATGATCTTCTGTCTCGCTGGTGGCGCCCTGGGGATTGAAATTCCACTGCTGACGCACAATTTCCTGGAACGACTGACCACCATCCGGTGACCAGCGCAAGGTGTATTCCTGTGTGCGTTCAGCTCCGGTCTCCATGAAATTCAGCCAGATCCGTTGCAGTTGCTGCGGGTTGCTGAAGAGAAGCCGAATCGTTTGCTTTCCCGGCCCTGCGGCACGCCATCCGGAACCCTGATTGGGCAGCAAGGCTGACTCAATAGGATGGTCGGCGTCTTCTGAGGTGATTTCCACTTCCGCGAGTTGCTCTATATTCAGCCAGTCCTGATCAACAAAGGCGGCTTCCTGCTGGACGGGGGTGATGATTCGCTTGTGCATGTAGATCTCCTGCTTTTATGCTACTGTATTATAAGAATTTGTTAGCGAGTAATACAAACTGTAGAAATTTGCCTGATTCGGACCGTTTTACGAGCCTTCTCAGAACTCTGTTTGTGTGCCATGTGATTGATACTGAGTGCTGACCATTTGTCGGGCGATATGAATTGCGTAGTGTAAACTACCAGTACTGGCATGCCCGCTTCCAGCCAGGTCCAGTGCCGTACCATGATCAACAGAAGTACGGATAATGGGTAGTCCCAATGTCACATTGACGGCTTTGCCGAACCCCTGGTATTTGAGTACCGGCAGGCCCTGATCATGGTACATGGCTAGAGCAGCATCTGCCTGTGCCAGATTCTTTTTTGCAAACAGCGTATCAGCTGGCAAAGGACCGGTCAAATTAAATCCTTCCGCTTTCATTTGCTCAATAACCGGGATGATAATTTCCAGTTCTTCCAGGCCAAGATGACCATCTTCTCCGGCGTGAGGATTTAGCCCGCAAACCAGAATGTGGGGGTAATTAAGGCCGAATTTTGTTATCAGATCATGGTTAAGAATGGTCAGTACCTGGCGCAGGCTCTCTGCTGTAATTGCCTGTGCAACATCTTTTAAAGGCAGATGAGTTGTGGCCAGCGCAACTCTCATCTCATCAGTTGCCAGCATCATGACGACTTTGTCTGTAGAGGTTTGTTGTGCCAGATACTCTGTATGTCCGGTAAACGGAATGCCTGCTTCGTTAATGATGCCCTTATGAACGGGGCCAGTTATCAAGGCATCAAAGCTGCCATCGAGGCATCCACGAATGGCCAGATCAAGTGTTTTTAGAATATACCTTGCATTTTGAACATTCAATGAGCCCGGTGATGTCGGTTCAGGCAGGGATACTGGCAGGTAATAGAGTGTGCCCGAACCGGAAGCCTGGTTAATACTTTCGTGGTATTCAACCAGCTTGACGGGTTTGCCCAGCAGTCTGGCCCGTTCCAGGAGCATTTTGGGATCAGCCAGCAGTATCAACTGAAAATCATGTGCCTGCTGAGCGTATTCAATGCAGAGATCCGGACCAATACCTGCGGGCTCGCCCGGAGTAATGGCGAGTTTCTCTAACTTACGCAAAATTAAGTGTTGTCCAGGCGAATTTCAACAAAGGCTTCATCCCGGATCCGGCGATAGTATGCTGCTTTTTGTTCAGAAATCTTTCGGGTTTTAAGGACTTCTCTGGCCTTTTCACGGATTAATTCATCCGCATCATCATGAGTCCTGCGCCCCAGTACCTCAATAATATGGTAGCCAAAGGTGCTTTGGGCGATTTCACTGATGTCTCCGGGTTGTAATATTTCCAGAGCCTGTTCAAACTCAGGCACCATAGTGCCCTGCTTAAACCAGCCCAAATCACCGCCACGAGATGCTGAAGAGGTGTCTTCTGAATAGGCTTTGGCCATAGTGGCAAAGTCTTCACCATTGATAATACGATTACGGATCTGGTTCAGACGCAGTATAACTCTATCGTTGTCATTGATAATACTGGTCTTGATCAAAATATGACGTGCATGAGTTTGGGTGATTAAATGGCTTTTACCGCCTTTTTCATCCACTATGGTGACAATATGGAAACCACTGGGACTGCGAATGGGATCCGAAATATCGCCTTTTTTCATTTTGCTGATTGTCTCCGCAAACAGGGTTGGAATTTCCCCGGCCTTGCGCCAGCCCAAATCACCGCCTTCCAGAGCATTTTGACCATCAGAGACCGCCAGTGCAGTAGCAGAAAAGTCTTTTCCTGCACGTAATGTTTGCACTAATTGATAAGCCTTCTTTTCAGCTTTTTTAATTATACCGGGTGATGCGGCTTCCGGAGTAGCAATTAAAATATGTTTGAGATGATAGGCTTGTTCCAAACCTCCCTGCTTATCAATATTAAACAGAAAGTTTTCAATTTCCTGATCAGAAATAGTGATTTTGTTAATGACATTGCGTTGTATCAGGCGTTGTAAAATAATCTGTTTTTTTATGTCATCGCGAAATCGCCGAAAATCCATCCCCTGGCTGGCCAGTTTTTCACGAAATTCACTAATGGATAGTTTATTTTGTGCAGCAATGCGATTAATGGCCAGGCTTAATGTGGTGTCGTCAACTTTGATGCCTGTCCGGTCAGCCAGATCCATTTGAATGCGTTCCAGTATCATGCGATCCAGCACCTGCTTACCCAGTACATTGGCTGGTGGTAACTGGGCCTGCTTTTGTTTCAGAGTTCTGACTATTGCCCGAAATTCTTCTTTGAGTTCTAATTGGGTAATCACATCTTCATTGACGATAGCAACAATACTGTCCAGAGAGACAATCTCTTGCGCATGAGCTGTCAGGCTACTAACTGTAACAAGCAAACCAGCACTGAAAACCAGGCTGGAGAAAAAATTGCTGATTATTTTATTAACACTAAACATTGTAAATCCTAATTTTTCCAGGGCTCAAAGCCCGGGATATCATCGACCAGGGTACCACCACTGATTCCACCCGTGGACTGTGCTATCGAACCCAGTCCTTTAAACTGCAGCTGCAGCATGACATAATTGTCTGCATCTGCGTAAAAATCATCCTGTTCACGCCCGACCACCAGGCGTAAAGCATAACAACAGCTGTCGTATTCTACACCGATCTTGGAGTCCAGGGTGTAAGCGTCCCGGGCATCACCTGGGTTAAGGTCAGCGTCAGCATCATAAATGGAATAATACCAATGAGCCAGAGCACGCCAGTTCGAGGCAATTTTCCAATAAGTGGACAACTCAATCTGCTCATAATCCTGAGCACGATAGGAATAGTCAAAATTGGCAATATGGTAGCGATCAGATTTATATTGCAGACGATAACGGCTTTCTTCAGTTGTACCGCTATTGTGTGGATCATAGAGTAATGAATAACTGGTATACCAGTTACGGGCAAACTCACTGGTAATTTCACTGGCAATACTGGAGCTGGATTCAGTGTCATTCAGTGATTGTATAGGATTGCCGTTACTGTCGTAACGTAATGTGACTTCACGATCTTCAAAGTAGTAAATCTGCCCAATAGAAGCTGTAAAACGCTCAGCACCTGAGTCATCATCAATAAAGCGGGAAGTGACTGCTGCTGTCAGTTGGTTGGCATCACCCAGTCGGTCAGCACCGGTAAAACGGTTTTCCCGGAATAATTGATTAAAGCTGAAGGTGGATACTCCGGTGTCAAACAGTGGAATGTCGCTTTGATCCTTTTCCGGAACATTCAGGTAGAACAAACGTGGTTCCAGTGTTTGCTGCATGGGAGTATCAAATAAGGTCAGTTCTTTGTCAAAAAAGAGCCCACTGTCCAGGCTGAATATGGGGGCAACTCTGGAAGGCGCATCATCCGTAAGGATCGTAGCATTGGGGTTGGCAACGTTGCCAAAATAGGTGCTGTCAGTATCCTCGTTATCCAGTTTATAGGCTACCATATCCAGACTTAGCTTAGGGATCACAAAACTATAACTGTTTCTGAACGGTATACTGATGTGTGGCTGGATGTGGAAACGACTTGCCTCAACTCGATCAACGTCAGGGTTGCCATCCCTGGGATCATCCCAGTTTTGTTGGAACATCACAAACTCGGAAGCAAAACCAGCATCCAGATCGATACCATAAGCTGCATAACTTTCATTGGCTGACAGAGTTAACTGGGGCAGGCGGCTATAGGTATGAGTGCCTTCCTGGAGTTCCTGGTAGCCCTGTGCCCGAGCCATAAAATTAAAAATTGAGCCATTGTATTTTAACAGACCTTGACGCAGCAGATGGGTTTCACTTTTGTCTCTTAGATTATTGCCAAAATCATCGAGATAATACCGGTCGCTGACATAATTGTAATCCACATTGCCTGTCCAGCCATTACTCCAGTTGGCACGCTGCTGCAAACTGAAAGCGCCGCGGTTTTTGGAAATTTCTTTGGGTATTATTTGCGTATTATTGATAATATCAATATTCGACACACCACCTTCTCTGTCGTTTACCTCAACCGCATCACGTGCATCATCATAGCTGCTGTCATTGAGCCATTCGGCATAGATCTCACCGGAATGATTTTCACTCAGATACCGGTATTCCCCCCCCAGCATGAGCCCCCGGTCTGACAAAATTCGTGGGGTAAGGGTAGCATCCTGATCGGGGGCAATATTGAAATAATAGGGCGTTGCCAGCTCAAAGCCATTGGTGTCTGATGAACCGATGGTGGGCATCAAAAAGCCGCTGTGACGTTCGTCGTTGAGAGGAAACTGAATATAGGGGGTATAAGCAATGGGTACTCCTTTAAACTTCATCACCGCATGTTTGCCTTCACCATAGCCTTCATCAGTATGCAGTTCCAATTCACTGGCACTGAGTACCCAGTCCTGATCATCGGCAGGACAGGTGGAGTAGGTGGGATTTTCCAGGTCAATTTTTCCGGGTTTGAAACGAATATTGTCCGCAACGCCCTGAGCTGGTCTGGCAGGCAGCTCATAGACCGCATTATCCAGACGGCCTTTGCGCTCATCGCTCTGATAACGGGCAGTGTCACCCCGCAGCACCATGCCGGGTTCGCTGATAACGACATTGCCTTCGGCGTCAAACAGACTGGTCGCTTTGTTATAACTGGCTTGGTCAGAAGTAAGCTGCTGAATATTTTTGCTTATGACCACATTACCCTGGAAATCAATTTGATCCGTGTTGGGTGATTGGGCATCGTCGGCTTCAATATTGGTACTTTCATCGGCCTGTGCGGACAGGGCGTTGCGATCGGGCTCTGCAATAGGCTGAACGGCACAATTTGACCACATATCTGCAATAACCGGTGCACGGGGTTTGAGCACCGGCTGTCTGACAGACACTCCACCCGTTGGGCCTGTGGGATTTGAAAAATCTGCTGCCGGGAATGAGGGTTCTGTTTCCACCACTGACGCGACAGGTATCGGGATAGTTGTTTTACCTTCATCAGTAGTCGTCAGTTTAGGAGCAAACTGTCCTTGAGAAGCTGCACAATTCCACTTACCATCACTCATAGCCTGACAATTCCAGCCATTGGACTGGTAAATTTCTGCCACAACTGCCGGAGATAAAAATAATGTCGAGATGGCTAACAGCCCTGAGCCTATGAGCAGCCCGGAGCGAATTGACAGCCCTGAGCAAGCTGAAAGTCCTGAATTGATGGAAAACATCTCAGGCAAGAAATAAGCTGATTTTTCATTTCCTGAGGTGACTAATTTATAGTCCACTGTTACTGAGTAACTCGTTTCCGTGTAACCAGACTTTTTTCGGCCTGGCCGTTGAGGTGTTTTCCGTGTGTTCATTTTTTTATAACATTTTTTTATAATATAGTGGTTCAAAAACATTATTTTAGCATTGATACCCAGAGTCTGTCGAACGGATTTTGGGTTTAGGAAATATCAGGCTGCCTGTTAATAGGGCTGCTTGAACTGAGAGCTTTCCCAGGCTTGAAAGACTCTCAGGGCATCAAACAGTACAGATTCATCAGTAACTTGTGAAATGGACAGGTTTTTGTGCTGGTGAGGTAGACTCAGTTCCTTAAATATATACTGGTCATCAAATCCTATCTGGCTGGCCTGTTGGTAGGTATTAGCAAAATATACACATTCAATGCGCGCCCAGTATATTGCTGACAGGCACATGGGACAGGGTTCACTACTGGAATACAGGGTACATCCGGACAAAGAAAAAGACTGGATGTTCTGGCAGGCATCCCTTATGGCTTCAATTTCAGCATGTGCGGTTGGATCATTATGGCTGGTCACCTGATTGCTGCCCCGGCCAATAATCTGCCTGTCTTTAACAATGACCGCTCCGAAAGGCCCGCCCTTATGATCCGTTACAGATTGATGGGCAAGAAGGATAGCGGCGTCAATAAATTTTTTTTCCATTTAATCAGCTTTTTTATGGGTGATTTGGGTGAAATCTGTGTTATTTGGCCTGATGGATTGCACAGAATTGTTTTTATTGAAAACTTTTTTCTGGTACTATAACTGCAAAATAAAATAAATTCGAGTAAATAAAGGGGTGGGTGGTTAACTATGACTGACTTGAAAACGGCGGAACTGGAAGGTTTTGAAAATTGCCTGATTGGTAATTCTCCTGAACTCAATAGTGTTGTCTGGGCGGCAAGAATAACGGCAGCTTCTGATGTAACGGTGTTGATTCAGGGTGAAAGTGGTTGTGGTAAAGAAGTCTTTGCCAAAGTAATTCATAACGCCAGTAAAAGAAAGCAGCAGCCACTGGTTTCTGTGAATTGTGCTGCTATTCCGGAAAATCTGGCTGAATCCATGTTGTTTGGTCATATGAAAGGTTCGTTCACCGGTGCAGTTTCCAACCAGCAGGGTTATATACAGTCTGCGGATAAAGGCACACTGTTTCTGGATGAAATAGGTGAATTACCACTTGCTGTGCAGGCTAAACTTTTGCGCTTTCTGGAGTCATCCGAATGTCAGAAAGTCGGTTCAACTGCAGTTGAGAAGGTCGGCGTGCGCGTCATCGCCGCCACCAATCGCGATCTGCGTGCAGAAATAAAAAAGGGTAATTTCCGTGAAGATCTGTTTTATCGTCTGCATATTATCCCTCTGGAAATTCCTCCCCTGCGTGAGCGTACCGGTGACCTGCAATTGTTACTGAAACACTTCACTCAGTCGCTGGCGGAAAAATATAATGTTAAGGCACCGGTTTATGGTAAAAGCGCAATAAAGTGTCTGAAAGCTTATTCATGGCCTGGTAATGTTCGTGAATTACGCAATTTATGCGAAAGAATGAGTATTTTACTGGCCGGCAGAACTATAGAAGCTGAAAATCTTCCTGCTGAAATTAAAAATGCTCAACAGCCAATTCAGGATGCCATCGTGTCTTTGCCGGACTCTGGTTTATCATTGGTAAAAGTCGAAATTGACTTGATTCAGCAAGCTCTGGATAAAACATCAGGTAATCGAAGCAAAGCGGCTCGTCTTTTGGGCCTGACTCGTGATACCCTGCTGTATCGAATGAAAAAATATTCCCTTAGTTAGTGCACGTCCCTGGCCAAGCGCTGCTCCCGTACATCCCTGTACTCCACAGCATAAGGCCATCCCTGGGGCCAAGCGCTGCTCCCGTACATCCCTGTACTCCACAGCATAAGGCCATCCCTGGCCAAAAAAAAGGCTTTTGTCCATTGGGGAGACAAAAGCCAGGTGTTCAGTGCAACTCCTTTTAATTTTGCGTCACATTCCTCTGTGTGCAAAAATTGTTCCTTCAGGGAGTAATTGCCTTAAACTTAAATACATTGGGTAAACTCATAGTTTATATACACAAGTTATGGCTAATATAAACTAAGATTTCTATAATACATAGCGTATAACATGCCAACTTTTTTATCTCTTTGTTTTTACAGGGTTTACAAATAAAATCAACAATTTTAATTTTATTTCTGCGCCCAAATCTGTGTCATATCACCTAATGAGTGTGGCATTTACTTTGTTGCTGGCTTAAGACTGTTCAGACAGCAAATAACAGGGAGTGCTTTTTTTTAATCCCAATTCCTGACAGGCTGAAGTTGACTGGCGGTCATGGTAGTCACAATGAAGAATGGTTTTAAAGCAGCCGTACTCTTGCGCCAGGTCTGTACTGTATTGCAATAGTTGAGGTGCAATGGCAGCGCTATTTTCTTCCGGTGTAATGATTAGATCGGTAATAAGTGCGGTTGTAGCACCTTCATGAGTCATTTGCATAATAATGACCAGGGTGACCATGCCAATAATGCCCTGTTCAGAGCTGGCAACTATTTGAAAGTAATTGGAATCGTCTAGAATGGACTGGTAAACCGGAATGGCTTCGCGCAAGTTCATGACATTGCCATTGTCAATTTCGGGTAAACTAATGAGTGCCAGAATGCCTTCCAGATCACTTTCATTGGCTTTTCTTATAATAATATTATCAGACATTTGAGCGATGGGATCTTTGAATCCTTTTTTTAAATTTTAATGACTATTTTCAGTTTTAAATATCAAGGCGCCGTGTTTTTAAAAAGCGCCGGTGCAAATGCTTCTTGCCAAATTATTTTCCTATAACCGATATGCTCCGACAAATGGCAAGCAAGTTGTTGTTGTACCAGTGACAGATTAACCTTTTTAATATAGTCAGAAAGTTGTACGACTTCAAGATTTTTATAACCACAGGGGTTAATCTGCGTGAAAGGCTTTAGATCCATTGTTAGATTAAGACTCAGGCCATGGAAGCTGCACCCCTTTTTGATCCGAAGACCCAGGGCGGCGATTTTGGCTTCATCAATATAAACCCCGGGCGCTGATTTTTTTGCATAAGCATTCAGATGGTACTCGCTGAGCGTGTCGATGATACTTTGTTCAATCAGGGTGACCAGTTTGCGTACCCCCAGAGAGCGGCGTTTAATATCAATCAGGAGGTAAGCAATGAGCTGACCAGGACCATGGTAGGTTACCTGACCGCCGCGGTCAATTTCTACCACAGGGATGTCTGTATTGCATAGAATATGCTCTTTTTTGCCATTGCGACCCAGGGTAAACACCGCCTCATGTTCCAGCAGCCAGATTTCATCCTGAGTACCTGCATTTCTGCTTTCAGTAAATGCCTGCATGGCTTGCCAGACGGGTTGGTATTCCTGACGTCCCAGAGTGCGTACCAGCAATGTGTCTATAGTTGACAAAGTAAGGCTCGCTTAAAGTGCCATTTTGGTGTGTTTATAAGCATTCAGTTCGCTGTAGAGGT
>CBDTVA010000067.1:0-10324 GCA_965363935.1 uncultured Gammaproteobacteria bacterium
AAGAGAAAGTGTTAGAAGAAAAAGCAATCCAGATTCAGTATTTTCTTAAAAGCAAGGTACCAGCGGCTATATCAGCATTAAAACGCAGGAATAGACGGCCCTTGCTATTACTTGAACATGCACAGCAGCACAAAATGTTGTCTGTTACTGAGCAGCCTTTTATTCATCTGCACTCAGGTCTGGACAGTATCATTTCTGAACATGGCCGGTCAGGGGATGACAGATGGTGTGAATTATGGACTGCAAAGGGTAGCTGGAAGCAGGGCAAGCAGGCTATAAAAACCGGCTCAGGCGAAGCTATATCATATTGTTTTAATGAGGATTTCCTTATAGGCAGTCTGGCCATCCAGCTATCGTCCGAATACTCATTGCAAGAGCTGAGTGAGACCTGTTATGGACAAATTATTGACTTTATCGGAACTCAGGGAAAACCTCATTTATTACGCATGTGGAATTATTTTCCTTATATCAATCAGCTGGATAATAATCTCGAACGCTATCAGCAATTCTGTATTGGACGCCACCAGGCCTTTGTCGGAAAGGCCATTCGCTATCCAGCCGCTAGTGCTGTGGGCAGTTATTCCTCAGTAATGGTCATAGTATTTATTGCCACAGCTCAGGCGGGTTTGTTTGTGGAAAATCCGGAACAGCTCAGCGCCTACCATTATCCCAGCTACTATTCTCCCAAAAGTCCCTCTTTTTCCCGGGCTTCGGTGTATCAGAATTCTGTAACAAGTCAATTATATATTTCAGGAACGGCCAGTATAGTAGGGCATGAAAGTAAATTTCATGGTGATATTATCGGACAGACACTGCAGACGATTAAAAATCTGAACAGGCTGATACAATATACCAATGATCAGGAGACAATAGAAAAGCCGTTTAACTCATCTGACACGACGGTTGACCCGCCTGCCATCAAGGTTTATTTGAGAAATCCTGCTGATCTGGCCATCGTTGCCCCTTTGATTGAGGAGTTTTCACCTAATTGCAGCAATATCTGTTATCTGACTGCTGATATTTGTCGCCAGGAACTGGATATTGAAATCGAAATGCAGCTCAATATCTGATCTGATCTGATCTGATCTGATCTGATCTGATCTGATCTGATCTGATTGACCGGATATTACTTCAAGATTAGCGCAGCGTAATCCAACCTACAACAAAAAACACTCAATAAAGCGGAGAAGAAGCTTTTCTAAGCACTGGAATAATGGCATTGCACTAATAGGAAACCATATTCCCATTACTCCTGCGCTGTATTAACTTTTTTATAAAAGGGTCATCTTGCAGATTCGGATTAAGAAATGGATTAGTGCCGATTTTTTGTGAGGACGGAGGGTAATTATATTGCTTTCCAGCCATATAGGACTTGCTGTCATGAAGTCTGTTTGCAGGAAACTGATATTTACGTTGAGGATTAGTAATTGGATTCGTGCCGGGTTTTTGAGCCGGAGGAGGATAGCTGTAATGAGTTCCAGTCACATAGGAATCGGTCTCGGCATTGCTTTTTAATGGCTGCTGATAGGTACGCTGGGGATTAGTAAACGGATTACTGCCAGGTTCTTGCACAGGCGGAAGATAGGTATACCGGATCGGATCAGAATTGCTGCTAGCCTGAAAACGTGATGGTATTTCATTACTATAACGCCACTTTTCCTGCTCAGAAAAAGTATTATTAGTTTTCTTTTTTGCGTTTATGACATCACTGGGATAAACATAATAAGGTTCATCAGCAGCAACAAAATCTAAAGCTATAAAACTCCATAGAATACTGATAATGAATATGGTCTTATGTGCAACAGGATTAAAGCTTAGCTGTTTTTTGGACATTTCATAAACGGCCTTTTTTAGAAAAACTTAAGTGCTTTTCTATAAACGCAAATTTCACCTGATTGAATCACTTTGTCCAGGCTGCGATTTTTTTATAAGCATAGTATAGTATTAGGATATGGTGAATTACAAGTGTTAACAATAAATAAATACGATAATATTACAATTGGCACAGTTATATGAGCTTAGGGACAAATTATCACGATGATCAGGAACATGGTCAAATAGTGCTCCATGTGCTAAATTAATGCTCATAATTTATTCCACTTACTTTTGGTTCCTGACAGCCTATGGCTTATACATTATGAAAAACCGTAAAATCGGCCAGAAAATCTCTTTGTTTTTCTCCATTACATGCTATTTAATGGCCCTGGTGACCATTGTTTTTGGTGCCTATTGGTGGGCCACTTACGGTACCAGCAACCCCATATTTGCCAGTGCAATTGCCAGCGTGATCTTTTTTATCAGTTGCGGAGTTGTTCTTCAGGTCATTGCGAATGCCAATCTGCCGGACCTTAAAATTAAATCCGAGAGTACCTGACCCGTTGAGGTCTCCTAATAATGGGCTATTTGGTTTTTTTTGGAATAGCCAGGCGATTGCGTTTTTCCCATAAGGTTTTCCGGCTTATTCCCAGTTGCCTGGCCAGTTCTGTTTCCGTAAGCTGGTCATGTGTTTTAAGAAAATGAACCAGGTATTCATCCAGAGACAGGCCAATTTGAGCAGCATCCTGTTGCGGCTCTGTAACACTATTGGCAGAAGCCCCGGTAGCCTTAAAAAGTGAGATTTGCTCACTGAGGATTTCTTCACCTTCGCTCAGTATCAGAGCTCGTTCAATAACATTCTGCATTTCCCGTATATTGCCCGGCCAATTATAATCCTGAAATATTTTCAGCACCTGAGGGGAAAAACGCCTAGGGCTAAACGCCATTTTCTTTACCATATTGTCCAGAAAATGTCTGGCTAGTTTAATAATATCAGCACCGCGCTGACTTAAAGGCGGCAGGGTGATATCAAACACATTGAGGCGAAAATACAGATCCCTGCGAAACAGATCATCCTCCACCATTTTCTGCAGATTCTTGTGGGTAGCGGCAATCAGGCGGATATCAACCTTGCGTGATTGTGTTGAACCAACCCGTCGTACTTCACTCTCCTGCAGAACCCTGAGTAAACGAACCTGCACCTCAAGAGAAAGTTCACCAACTTCATCAAGAAAAAGTGTGCCGCCATCTGCGGCCTCAATTAACCCGGGGTGATCCATGCTGGCGCTGGTGAATGCGCCCTTGCTGTAGCCAAACAATTCTGATTCAATCAGATTTTCTGAGATGGCGGCGCAGTTAATACTGATCAACGGAGAAGTTTGTCTATTACTGTATTCATGAATTGCCCTGGCAACCAGCTCTTTGCCGGTACCGGTAGCACCCAGGATCAATACAGAGGTATTCATTGGTGCTACCTTATGAATACGGTTATTGATTTCCTGCATCGCCGGACATTCGCCAATCATACCGTATATGGCATAATTTTTGGCCAGCTCTTTTTTTAGCAGGGTATTTTCCAGGCTCAATCTGCGTTCTTTGAGAATGCGTTGAATCATCAGTAATAATTCAGCATGATCAAAGGGCTTGGCAATATAATCAATTGCTCCCAGCTTCATAGATTCCACTGCAGAGCTGACACTGGCATAACTGGTCATAATAATAGTGGGGATATCATTAAACTGTTCTATCAGGGCGGTTCCCGGTGCGCCGGGTAATCTCAAGTCGCTTAAGATCAAATCAAAGGCCTGAAGTTCAATAAATTTAACCGCTTGCTCTACCGTTTCCGCAACGGTGACCTGATAGTTGTTTTTTTCCAGCAATCTTTTTAGTGAGTCCCGAATCAGCTTTTCATCGTCTACGACTAAGATATTGTTCATTTAAATGTGCTCATCATTACTTTGCAAGAAATCACTTTTTTCTGTCTCAACAGCACAAGCTTGCAATGTGATTAAGAAAATGGCGCCATTTTTGTGCTTATTCTGCATATTGTCCATAACTTTAATGTTGCCGCCATGATCGCGAATAATATTATAGACAATGGACAGGCCAAGCCCCATTCCTTCACCTGCCTCTTTAGTGGTAAAAAAGGGTTCAAACAATTGTTTTTTATCAGCGTCAGAAATTCCTTTGCCCTGGTCCAACACTTCAAGGTAGATATTTTCAGCGTCTTTTCTGGAGCGGATCAAAATCATATCCTCATTGTCAGAGGCATCACAGGCATTATTGAGCAGATTAACAAAGACCTGTACCAACTGCTGCTGGTCACCACTGACAATATGTTGCTCTGAACAGGTATTGGCAAAGGATTGATTTTTTACCTTATGACTGAGTGTGACTAATTGTATCGCTTCATCAATGCATTGCTTGACAGGAACGGGTCTGCGTGGAGGTTTCAGATATTGACCGCTACGGGAAAAACTGGAAAGTGATTGAATAATGGTGGTGATCCGGCGAGTCTGATTTAGAATATCCTCAAGATGTTGTGCTAAATGCTGCTTTAAATACCCGGCATCGTCTTCAGCCATGAGATTTTGTGTTACCGAAGCAATACCGGTGACCGGATTACCAATTTCATGTGCCACCCCGGCTGCCAGACGACCGACCGATGCCAGACGTTCACTATGGGCAAGACGATTTTCCAGCTCCTGCAAATCGCTCAAATCTTCTATTAGCAAGACAACACCATCAGAATCTGAATAGTGCAAATCTTCTACACCCGCGTTATTAGCCTTGAGTCGGGATCGGGCCAGTGAACTGATCAAAGAGGATTTATGCAAATTAAAAATGCGTTTTTTGTTATCTAACTGTATCTGTATTTTACGCAATTGCTGCTCATCACCCTGAATAAAGCCATAAAACAGTTCACCCAAAGGTGCAGGCAAAGACTGGATAGGCTCACCCAGTATTTCTTCTGCAGTTATTCCGGATAAAGTTTCAATCGCCCTGTTCCAGTTTAAAACTTCGCCATTGTGACCAACTGAACAGACACCCAGCGGCAAGTCCTGCAAAACCTGACGGTGGTAACGACGCATTTCATCCAGCTCTCCGGCAACTCCTTCCAGACGCGTTCTGGAATCCTCAAGTTTAGTTTCCATATAACGAAAACTTTTGGCAAAAAAATCACGGGTATTGGGATCCAGCAGCAGTTTTTCATTGACCACCACTTTGGCCAGCAGGGGACCAATCAAGCCGGATAAGTTACGTTCAATACGTTCCCTGAGCTGTCTTAAGTGCACAGGATTGGTGTCACTCTTATCCATAGACAAATCGTCAAGGGCTGCCCTGACTTCCTGGGTTGACATTTCATCACCAATCAGTGACGCCAGTTGCTCGCTGATTTGGGCAACAGTACGCAATACCATCTTTCCTTTGGGTGGGCTCAGGCTGGTAGAGCAACAATTAGCGGCATTTTCAATTTCTTCCTGACTGGTTGTGGTCAACAATGAGATCACCACAAACAGTAATGAGTTGACCGATAGAGACCAGAATGTAACGGCTCCCCAGAGATCACTGCCATCAATCATGCTGCTAAAAGACGGAATGGTTTGATTAATAGTCTGACTGAGCAATCCTGAATCGATTAATAAGGGTAGCAGCAGCGCATAAGCCCAGGTTACTGAGCCTGCCAGTAATCCTGTCAACAAGCCCTTGCGATTGGCTTTTCGCCAAAATAACAGTCCTATTGTACCGGGTAAAAACTGTGCCACGGCGACAAAGGAAATCAGTCCCAGTTGCGCCAGACCCTGATGCCTGGAGAGTAATAGATCAAAGGCAAAACCGGCCATAATAATCACGGCAATGAGTATGCGTCGACCCTGTAATAACCTTTTATAAATATTGGTTGCGCTGCTGATGTTGCGCGGAAAAGCCATTGGCAGGACAAAATGGTTCATGCACATGGAAGCAAGGGCAAGCGTTGTGACGATCATCATAGCACTGGCAGCAGACAGGCCGCCGATAAAAGTGATCAGGGGTAACAGCGTTTGTTCGCTGTGCAGGGTAATGCCAAGCACATAAAAATCCGCAGTGGTTGGCGTGTGCATGAACTGACCAGCCCAGAGAATAACCGGAATGGGTAAATTGAGCAGTAAAAGAAACAACGGAAACACCCAACTGGCGGTCCAGAGTGATTTGCTGTCAAAGTTTTCTGTGATCCCCATATGAAACTGACGCGGCAAAAAAAGTGCCGCAGTAAAAGATAAAAAGATAAGACTGTTCCATGAGCCATCCAGAACCGGACGCATGAGTGCCTGCTGTTTTTGCGGGTTTTCAAGCAGCCACTGCTGTAGCTCAGAAAAACCACCGAAAACACCCAGTAGGGCAAAGAGTCCAACCGCCAGTAAGGCAAATAATTTGATTATGGATTCAAAGGCTATGGCCACGACCAGTCCTTCGTGTTTTTCCCGTGCGGAACTGTGCCGGGCACCAAATAAAATAGCGAATAAAATCAATGTGACACAAAATCCCAAAGCAATGGTCGTGGGTGTTACTTCATGGGTGAGCACCTGCATGGATTCTGTTACCGCATGGATTTGCAGGGCAATATAAGGCAACGTGCCCAGCAGCATAAAGAGAGTCACCACAATGCCAACCCACTGACTCTGGTAACGAAACGCAAACAGATCAGCCAGTGAAGTTAATTGATGTTCTTTGCATAATTTTAACATGGGTGAAAATAATACTGGAGAGAGCAGATAGGCCAGTGTGACACCCAGGTAAATGGTTAAAAAGGCATAACCCTGGCGTTCCGCAAAGCCCACACTGCCATAAAAACTCCAGGAGCTTGCATAGACTCCCAGTGATAATGAATACGCCATTGGGTGATGTGCCAGACGGCCAAACCAGACGGTGTTATCAACAACCCAGGCAATGAAAAATAATAATCCCAGATAAGCAACTCCGGCAAAAAACAGCTGCCACAATTCAAAGTTCATGCCGCTTTAGCCATCGATACAATAACCAGGTCAGAACTATCAGAATTAACCAGATAATATAAGGAGTGAACCAGGGCATCTGCGGTGCAGCCCAGAACAGCCGGGATGGTGAGCAGAACAGGAAGAGACCAGCAATAAACAGCAGAATAACTCTTTCCCGAAAGACATTGTCTACAGGTTGTTTCATACGCATAAGTATAACTTAAATGTTACAATATGTAACATTGTTTGCTGAAAGAAGCTAATGTAAAGTAGAAAATTAATGAAATACTCTAAGTGAATTAATATGGAATTATAAAATTAATAATCTATTATTAAATTATTACGCTAATGAATCACATCTGTCAGTATCCAACGTTCAAGCGTATTTTCAGGAAGTAAAATAGTCTGATGTTAGATGAAATGAAGTTAAGGAGAATGCTATGCAAATCGACGGTCATCACACTCTAACTTATATAGCAGCACGTCTGGCTGGCTACAGCCACAAACCAGCATCAACCATCGCTTATAGTGCACAATATGTTGATGACGCAACCAATTCGGGGGTTATACATTTTAAAAATAATGCTATGTACCATCGAATTTCGTCCGCACACAAGATGCTGGATTATAGAAACTCGGATGAGTTAGCAAATCATCAGGTGTGGATCCCTTTTCATTTCCTCCCGGGTAATGGAGGAAAACCTTCCGGAGAAAACCCGGAAGGTTCATTTATAACAAAGCTGGTCTGTTATCCGGACAGTTATGTCGCCCGGGATATGTTACGGGCCTGTGCTGTTGATCATGCAAAACCCTATGCCCTGCATAGACTGGGAATTACCATGCATGTTTATGCAGACACCTGGGCGCATCAGGAATTTGCCGGGGTCATTCATGAAGTGAATGAAGTAAAAGATATCAAGAGTAATGTGAAGTCCCTGGACAGGAGTTTTATCAACAAGATTTCCAGTTATTTCCTGAGTAAGTCATTCCCGCTGGGTCATGGCGCCGCACTGAGCCATCCGGACAGGCCCTACCTTGTATGGGAGTATCGTAACGGCTTTAATAAAAAAATAACCCGGAATAATGCCGCTCTCTTTATGGATGCTGTCGATAAAATGTGCCGCGCCATGCAATGTTTTCGTAGCAGGGATCTTACTATGGATCTGGCAGCCATGCCTGGACTGCCTGCAGCGGATGCAAAGAAAATTTTATCATTACTAAAATCCATAAAAGGTGATACCGGTGAAATACGCCATCAGCAGTGGCTGAACAAAATCGAACAGGGCATTTTTTCATTTGGACCGCAAAAATTGGACTATATGGCAAAAGGTAAAGGCTCATGGAAATACAAAGCCATTGGACAGACTGCTGCATCTGATACAGGGCGGGAAGTCTTCAATTACAGAAAATCTTTTCTGAAATCCGACTGGAAGAAATTTCACGATGCACTGCAGGCACACCGCTTTGATATTTTACATGATGTGCTGCCAAAGTACGGCATTTGTGCGGCCTGATTTTTTCATTAATCCAACCTACCTGAACACTCAACAAAGTGGAGTACATCCCTGTACTAATGAGACCTATACTTGAAGTACAATCACTCAGTAAAGAATATCCCAATATTACGGCAGTTGATAATGTCTCATTTCATATCAGCAGCGGACAGTGTTTCGGCATGCTGGGGCCTAATGGCGCTGGTAAAACCACTACCATTGAGATGATGGAAGGGATTACCGAGCCAACCTCTGGAACTGTCGCATACAAGGGACGGCCCCTTGGGCACAGGTTTCGTGCTGAGTGCGGTATTCAGTTTCAACATACCTCACTGCAGGAATTTTTAACCGTCAGGGAGACGCTTAAACTCTTTCAGGGACTGTATCCGGAAAGTTCTGATCTTGACGAACTGATCAAACGCTGCAATCTGAGCGATTTTCTCGACACTGATAACCGCAAGCTGTCAGGGGGACAGCGCCAGCGTATGCTGTTGGCCATTGCATTGATCAACAATCCGGACATTGTGTTTTTAGATGAGCCGACCACCGGCCTGGATCCTCAGGCCAGACACAACTTCTGGGATCTCATCAAGGACGTACTCAGGCGTGGTACAACCATTATTCTGTCTACCCACTATATGGAAGAAGCGGCTGAATTATGTGATGAAATTGTTATTATGGATTATGGACGCATTATTGCACAGGGCACTCCAGGGGATTTATTAGAGCAGCATTTCACTGAACGCCTGGTGCGTATTCCTGAAACGGAACTTTCTTCTGCCCATCTTCAGCAGTTAAAAAAACAACATCAAAAACTGTATCAGGATAATGGCTGGATCGAAATATTTACCACCGATGTCAATCAAACCATGACTGACCTGCTGCACGAAGGGGTTGATTTGAGTTTCCTGCAGATTCGACAGCGAAACCTGGAAGATCTCTTTTTGCAGCTAACCGGACGGGAGTTACGTCTGTGAAACGATTTCTGGCCATTATGCACGCCCGGAACCTTGAATTTATACGTGATCGCGCTGCCCTGTCATGGGGCTTTATTTTTCCCACTGCACTGATGATGGTCTTTGCACTGGTATTCTCAAATGGCGATCAGGAACTCTATAAAGTCGGGGTAGCCGGAGAAACCAGTCATCCTTTTTTACAAAGCCGCTATATCCAGTTTATTCCGGTAGACAATCTTGACAGTGCTATCATCAAAGTTGAACGACATCAACTCGACTTGCTGATTGAACCAGATAACAGACGTTACTGGGTCAACTCCAGTTCTCCAGCAGGCTATATTACCGAGCAGCTCCTCAAAGCCAGTGGCGGTGAACAGCTGGAACCCAGCACGGTCAGCGGTAAGGAAATTCGCTATATTGACTGGTTGCTGCCCGGTGTCCTGGGTATGAATATGATGTTTAGTGCACTCTTTGGTATCGGTTTTGTTATAGTGCGGTACAGGAAAAATGGCGTATTAAAACGCCTGCGCGGCACTCCACTCAGTGCAGCGGAATTTCTTATGGCGCAGATAGTTTCACGCTTATTACTGATAATTTTTGTTTCTGTAATTGTTTATATCGGCTGTGATCTTATTCTGGATTTCAGTATGTACGGTTCTCACCTGACATTATTACTGGTCTTTGTTATTGGTTCATTAGCCATGATCACTCTGGGCCTTTTAATCGCAACCCGTCTTAAAAGTGATGAGCTGGCGGCAGGTCTTGCTAATGTGCTATCCATACCCATGATGCTGTTGTCCGGGGTATGGTTTTCTCTGGAAGGTTCCCCGCCATGGATAATAGCAATATCCAATACGCTGCCGCTCACCCACGTTGTGGATGCTTCACGGGCGATAATGCTGGATGGGGCTGGATTAATGGACGTCAGTCATCATGTTCTGGTATTGCTGATCATGATGCTGGTATTTCTGTTTATAGGTGTGAAAATATTTCGCTGGGAATAAGAGCAGCGTTTAGCGTTAAGCTCTAAGCGTTAAGACTAAAGATTGAACGATTATTCTTAACACTTAACACTTAACACTTA
>CBDTVA010000068.1:0-10318 GCA_965363935.1 uncultured Gammaproteobacteria bacterium
ATTTCAAAATCATGTTAAAGATAAAGGTCTTAAAATTTTAATGATTTTTGAGGGGCGTGATGCTGCGGGTAAAGGTGGCACAATTAAACGAATTATGGAACATTTAAACCCCAGGGGGGCTAGAGTTGTAGCCCTTGAAAAACCAAGTGATAAAGAGACAACACAGTGGTACTTTCAAAGATATGTAACTCATTTACCTTCTGCTGGTGAGATAGTGATGTTTGATAGAAGTTGGTACAACCGATCTATGGTTGAACCGGTAATGGGATTTTGTACGGAAAGACAGCACCATAAGTTTCTAAAAGATGCACCTGAATTTGAAGATATGATTGCAGATGAAGGTATACAAATTTTTAAATTTTATTTTTCTGTTTCTAAAGAAGAGCAGGCAAGAAGATTTAAAGCCAGGGAGACGGATCCTTTAAAACAGTATAAATTATCTCCAGTTGATAAAGAGTCACAAAAATTATGGAATGAGTACTCACTCGCAAAATTTATGATGTTAAGTTCAACTCACACAGAAATTGCTCCCTGGACAATTGTTAAAAGTGATAATAAAAAAAGAGCTAGAATCAATTCAATAAAACATATTCTAAATTTTGTTGATTATCCAAATAAAATTGAAGATAAGGAGATCGTTGTAGATAATGACATTATTGTTTTTGGCAGAGATGAAGCTATAGCTATGGAAAAGAAATTTAAGTTTTCGCTTAAAAAATGATTGTAGTGTAGGTTCAGGGTTATAGATCAGAAGCTGGGGAATACTCGGGGTTTTAACCCCGAGATGAAAGCTTTGAGCAAGGCTAATGCCCCGTTATGAGTTCGACCTTGATAAATTCCAGATCTTCCGGTTTGGCATACATCACTAAAACGTCATTCTCTTTTAAAAGCAGCTCTGGAACGGGTTGTTTGCTACGAACTCCACCCCGGCGTAAGGCGGTGAATACAATATTTCGGCCTCCCAGGTTAATGTCGCCGATTTTCATACCAACGGCTCGCGAACCGGGGTGTATAATCAGGGTATTCATGTGTTCTGAGATGCTGCTGGATTCCTCATGCGCCGCCTCTTCTCCAGGAAAGTAGCCACGTAAGAATTTGTAACGGTCTTTGCGTGCCCTGGCAATGTCACGGGTGATTTCATTAAGCGGCACATCCAGATGTATTAGCAGATGAGAGGCCATAATAATTGATGATTCCAGTGATTCCGGTACAACATCGGTTGCACCGGCAGCATAAAACTCATCCAGTTTCCTTTCATCGATACTGCGGACCAGAATAGGAATATCGTTGCGTACAGTACGCACCTGGTGAATGATGGCTTTTACCGCCGAGGTGTTTTTGATAGTGATCAGTACAATCCTGGCCTTGTTGATTCCAGCTGCCTGTAAAGTTTCCTGGCTGGTGGGATTTCCATAGACTACCATCTCACCTGCGTCCTGTGCTTCCTGTATTCGCAGGGCATCCAGATCCAGGGCAATGTATTGATGGGTTTCCTCTTCAATAAAACGGCAGATATTTTGTCCGATTCGGCTATAACCACAAATAATGACGTGATCGTTCAGGGTTTCACAACTTTTTTTAATACGCCGGGCGATATCCTGACGATTAGATACATAGCTGTTCTGGAAGATGAATTTTGCCCAACGACCGTTATTACTGATGAGCCATGGCGTCACCATCATGCTTAAAACCACCGAGGACAGGACAATTTGCCCTGTATCCTGTGAAATAATGCTGGAAGTCAGTGCTAAGGTTAACAGGGCAAAACCGAACTCACCACCCTGACTTAAAACCAGTCCTGTACGAAAAGCAACACCTCCAGGTGCACCAAACAGATAACTGAGTAGAGTAATAATCAGCGTTTTTATAATAAGCAGTAGCAGTGTGACCAACAGAACCCAATGTAATAGCGGCAGGAGAGTGCCCAGATCCAGTAGCATACCCACTGTGATAAAAAAAAGACCCAGTAATATATCCTGGAAAGGGCGGATACCCACCTCAATTTGATGGCGATATTCCGTTTCACTTAACATCATACCTGCGATAAAAGAACCTAAAACCAGTGATAAGCCCGCTTCATGAGTTGCCCAGGCCGCTGACAGGGCAATTAATAACACGGACAGGGTAAAGAGTTCAGGTGACCGGGTGCTGGCGATATTTCTTAATAAAGGACGCAAGATCCAACGTCCAATTGAGAGCATGAGCAATAAGATAATAACGCTGGTTAATAATGTACTGATTTCTATGGACAGGGTAAAAGGATCATCTGTAGCAAAGGATGGAATCATGACCAGAAGAGGAATGACAGAAATGTCCTGAAATATCAGAATACTGACCGCGAGATGGCCGTGGCGTGAATTGAGCTCCAGCTGATCGGATAGTTGCTTGGTGACAATAGCCGTTGATGACAGGGCAATAATTCCGCCAACAATAATAGCTTCTTTTAAATCCTGGCTGAAGTACCAGTCAATGCTTCCGGCGATGATAGAAGTCAGTAAAACCTGACTGCCACCAATGCCCAGTACTTCTTTCTTCAAGGCCACAAGTTTGGTCAGGGAAAATTCCAGCCCTACAGTAAACATCAGAAAAACTACGCCAAATTCAGCAATATAACGAACGTCGTCTCTGTCACTGATTAAACCCAGAGCATGCGGGCTGACAATGATACCTACAAGAAGGTAAGCCAGGATTGGGGCGATATTAAAACGCTTCAGACCGGCAATTGCTAACACAGCCAGTGTCAGCAGAATAATAATTTCCTCAAAGACAATGCTGTTCATTTAAACAGTATAACCGAGATTTCTGATGAGTGCGCATCCGTTTATTTGGCTTTAAACCTATTCCTTATTTAGAAGGGGGGGATAGGTACTTTAAAATCAATAACTTAAACTAATTTAGCTCCCTTTTTAAATGGGGGGAGTAGAAAAACAGCTGATTATGAAGGCACACTTATCCACAGGCGGGGTAGCTTAGAATTAATCACAGGATGACAGGAAACTAGCTGTTTTCTGCCATTTTGCATAAACCCTTGAGTACCATGTCCGTATAACTGACAATGCCAATAATTTTCCCATGCTTAACAACCGGGGCTCTAGAGAGACCTACTTGTTCAAACAGGCGGGCACAATAACGTATATCCATTTCCTGAGAAACAGTTATTGCGGGCTTGGTCATGACTTCATAGATATTGGTTCGCTCAATTGATTTGTCTACGGCCAATACTTTTCGGGCAATATCAGAAACCACCACCACGCCCCATTCATCATGGTCATGACGTTTGTCAACAATTAATGTTTTGGTTTCAATATGCTGCATTTCAAGCAAAGCTTCTTTTACGGTTTTCATGCCGTCAACAACATCCACATGATGCTTCATTACGTCTTTGACCAGGATAATTGTGGGTTTCATAATCTTTCCTCAACTGTTTCGCAAAGTTGTCTAATTTGGTGAGAAACACCTACTGCGTCTTCCACGTCAATTTGAAAGGCGATTCCGGTTCCGGAAGAATCATCAAATTTTCCGACGTTGCTGATCTTTTCCAGGACATCACGGCTTAAGTGTTCCTCAACCAGCATTAATAAGACGTCACGCTGGGTTTCCAGTGTCAGTCCAAAAAATGTTTTGCTTTGTTTGATTCCTTCTCCCCGGGCATTGTTTATCACGGTTGCGCCAGTTGCTCCGGCAACCCGGCTGGCATCCAAAACAGCATCGGTTAAGTGATCATCGACAAAAGCAATAATTAATTTAAATCGCATTGCTGCACTACCTTCCTATAAATATTGAAAAAGCAAAATGAAAAGAACTTTTACTAGCCATTATTTCTTGCCTGAATCATTGTTAAACATGTCATCATCTGCTGTGTCCTTGCGGTTACTATACCATTCTGACAATTGGGCGTAAGCTAATACGGAAATAATGGGAAACAGGCTGGCAAAAGCGATCAGGCCAAAGCCATCCAGCAATTCACTGCGCCCTGGTACTTTAGCTGCCAGACCAATACCCAGTGCGGCAACAAGAGGTACAGTGACAGTAGATGTGGTCACACCGCCGGAATCGTATGCCAGAGGAATAATGAGTTTGGGAGAGTAAAAAGTCTGGATAACAACAATGATATAGCCCGTAATAATAAACCAGTGTAGCGGTAAACCGGTGACAATTCGCCAGGAACCCAGCGAAATACCAAATGCCACCCCCAGGGCAACAGCTATACGAAGCCCCCAGATGCCAATCGAGCCACCGGACACTTCATGGGCCTTAATAGCCACCGCCAGTAGTGAAGGTTCTGCAATTGTGGTGCTAAAACCAATGGTAAAGGCAAATATATAGACCCAGTAATACAGACTCCAGTGAATTTCAATGTTGTGTTTAAGTTCTGTGGCACTGTGCAGGATGAAATTGGGATCTGTTAGCTGAGCCGCCATCAGCTTGCCAATGGGGAACAGGGCATCCTCCAGACCCTGGAGAAACAGGGCCAGGCCAACAATCACATAAAAGAAACCAATGAGAACACGTTTTAGATTGGGAATTTTTTCGCGCAGAATAAAAACCTGGAAACCGAAAATAATGGCGGCAATAGGGAATACATCAGTGATTGTGTGCAGAAATGTTAGTGCAAACTCACTCAGCTCTTCAATAATTGCATTCATGAGTAGGTCATTCCGTAAGCCATAACAAAAATTATGGGAGTCAATGAGGCCAGGGCTATTAAACCAAAGCCGTCAAGCATAGGGTTACGTCCCTTGATACTGGAAGCCAGACCAATCCCCAGGGCAGTCATTAACGGCACTGTGATGGTCGAAGTTGTGACCCCGCCTGAGTCGTAGGCTATACCAATAATTTCTTTTGGGGCGATCATGGTCATTAACACAACCAGGATGTAACCACCCATAATGATCCACTGGATTGACCAGCCTCTGATGATACGTAAAACACCGATGACTGCAGCCAGGCCAACTGAAAAGGCCACGGTGAATTTGAGTCCCTGGGCGTATTGTTTGATGGCGGCATCAGTGGTTTCAATTACTCCGCCCTGGGCTGCAATACGGGCTGCTTTTTTGGAGACGGCAATCAGAGCCGGTTCGGCCACTGTAGTGCCAAAACCCAGAGCAAAAGCAAAAATAAGCAGCCACATTACATTACCTTTTCGGGCAAAGGCAAATGCCATGGACTCACCAATGGGAAATAGCCCCATTTCCAGACCATAGATAAAAAAAGTCAATCCCAATACCACAAGAACTGAACCTGTCACAATGTCATCCATATTGGGGATCGGCTGTTTCAGGACAAAAATCTGGAAAAAAGCGATGACAATGGCGATAGGTGCCAGATCCCGGGCACTATTGGCAATGGTTCCAATAAAATGGATTAACGGATTCTTCATGAATTATGAATAACCGGGCTCTGGTGGGCAAAAGAACAACTGCTGCGTAGCGTAATCACAAAACCTCAGTAATTGTTAGAAAAGGATGAAATTTACGTGTAATTTGTATCATGTAATTTATTTATAGTTTGAAAGTGTCAAGTTTACTCATTGGCTGCACCCGTTAAATTCTAAACTCATTAATGTTTAAACCTCTTCAATATCTCTAGGCCCTATGTATTCTTAAAGATATTAGCTAATCAATCAAGTTTTATCACTAAAAATATTAAAAAAACTAAAGATTTTATCACCACAACCGATACTGCTCATTAAGACTATTGAAAGATATCAGATGTGACGAATTAATCAGGAATCCTTTATGTACGAATCTACAGAAAATCCAGAAGGTGATATTAGCTTTGACGATACATTGGATATTACGTTGGCAGCGACATATTACGAAAAGCTGAATCATCTGTTAAATGAAAAACTTACTCAAAAATCAGCCATTGTTCTGAATGCCGGGAATATTGAGCGAATTGATGGAGCAGGGCTGCAATTGCTGGCTGCATTTTGCAAGGCTGCGGAATTGTTACACATTAGCATTGAATGGCAGGGCTGTTCTGAAGCTGTAAAAAAGAGTGCAGAATTATCCGGATTAACTGGCAGTTTGAAGATTGAATAACTATCTTTTAATTATTTCCGGCCTCTGGTTCAGTGAAAAAGTGTTCAGAGAAAAAGCATCCGGTGAAAATTATACTCAGAGAAGACATAGCTATAATTCATTGGAGAAAACTAAGTGCCCAAAACAATTCTTGCTGTAGATGATTCAACCTCAATGAGACAGATGGTTGCTTTTACACTTAAAGGGGCTGGATATCAGGTTGACGAGGCTGCAGATGGGCAACAGGCCTTTGATATTGCCAGGACAAAAGGCTTTGATCTGGTTTTATCTGATGTCAATATGCCCGTTATGGATGGTATTGAACTGATCCGTCAGTTACGTGCATTAGCGAATTATAGATTCACACCTATTTTAATGTTAACAACTGAAGCGGGTGCCGAGAAGAAAAAACAAGGTAAAGAGGCTGGGGCAACGGGATGGATAGTAAAGCCGTTTAACCCGGATCAATTATTGAATACGGTTAAGCGGGTACTGGGGTAATAGTAAAAAACTGACCGGGTATGCACAATGGCTATAGACTTATCGCAATTTAAACAAACTTTTCTCGAAGAAAGCGATGAAGGGCTTGATATCCTTGAATCCGGTCTGCTGGCTCTGGATTCAGGTACTGCCGATGATGAAGTCATTCATGCGGTGTTTCGAGCGGCACATTCCATAAAAGGCGGAGCAGGAACTTTTTCATTACATGAAGTTGCCAGCTTTACCCATGTTATGGAAACTCTTCTGGATGAAATGCGTGATGGGCGTCGTGCTATCAGCAGTGACGCAGTGAATATCCTGCTCAATTCGGTTGATGTCCTGCGAGAATTGCTGAATGCCGCAAGAGATGATTTGCCACCGGAAATGGAACGGGTGAGTGAAGTTCAGGCTCAGCTGGAAAACTTGCTGGCATTGAGTAGTGATGAGCCTGCACAGGATATCCCGCAAGGCCAGGCTGGTGAAGCTGAGTCAGCCTCTGAAGAACCTGCTTTAACACAGATGGATGCAAAGCAGATCGGCTGGATCATTAAATTCTATCCCCATGAGCATTTACTGCGTACCGGAAATGATACCGTCAGAATATTTAAAGAACTTTCACTTCTTGGGTCTATGGACAATAGCGTAAGCCTTTCTGGTTTGCCGGAATTTGATCACCTGGATCCAGAATTAAGTTATCTTAGCTGGGACATTAGTTTAAAAAGCAGTGCACAGCAGGGCGAGATAGATAAAGCTGTAATTGAAGAGATCTTTGAATGGGTTGAAGATGATTGTGATCTGAGTATCGAACCTTTGTTTGAGAAAAGTGTAGCAGTGGAAACCGCCACAGAAGCTGCATCAGAGGATATAGTGGTAAGCCCGGCAGAATCACAATCAACAGTAGCTGATTTGACTTCAATAGCCGCATATTCGTGTGGCTGCCGGGAAAAGTGAAGTGGGTACCATTCAATTGAATGCTTATCATCAGGGCGGATTTATTATGATTGAAATCTCGGATGATGGTGCCGGTCTGCCCAAAGAAAAATTACTGCAAAAAGCCATTGATAAAGGTTTAGTTTCAGCGCAGGAGAATTTACCGGATAAAAGAATATATGACCTGATTTTTCACCCTGGTTTTTCTACTGCCGATCAGGTCAGTGATATTTCCTGCCGTGGTGTGGGTATGGATGTGGTGAGAAAAAATATCAAGGAACTGGGTGGTAATGTGGATGTGGCTACTGAATCTGGAAAAGGCACAACCTTTACTATCCGCCTGCCATTGACTCTGGCCATTCTGGATGGACAATTAATTAGGGTTGGCAATGAAACCTATATTATTCCTCTGGTGTCAATTATTGAATCACTGGAAATTCAAATTGATAATGTAAACTCAATTGCTGGAAGCACTGAAGTTTATAAACTAAGAGATGAATACATCCCGTTAGTCAGACTCTATGAGGTGTTTGATGTACAACCTGACACAACTCGTCTGCAAGACTGCTTATTGGTGATCGTAGAGGGAGATGGAGGTAAAGCGGGTATCCTGGTGGATGATTTACTAAGCCAGCAACAGGTGGTAATAAAAAGTCTGGAAACGAATTATAAGCGTATTCAGGGTATTTTCGGGGCGACCATTCTGGGTGATGGTTCAGTTGCCCTGATACTGGATATGTCGGGCTTATTAAACCTCGCAAAGGACATTGTAGCAGAACAAAATTACGCTATAGGCTGATATCTATCTAAGTTTATCTAAGGGCAGCCATAACTATACATGAATACTTTTATCGGTCCAGGAGAAACAGATGAGTAATATTCAGGATATTATTGGTGTCATTGATGAAATTGCCTTTCAGACTAATTTGCTGGCGCTTAATGCAGCGGTTGAAGCAGCAAGAGCCGGTGAGCAGGGACGAGGGTTTGCAGTAGTCGCCTCGGAAGTTAGAAGTCTGGCACAACGAAGTGCGGCAGCGGCTAAAGAGTTAAAGGCTCTGATCAAGGACAGTGTTGAAAAAGTAGATGAGGGTACGCGCCTAGTAGATGAATCGGGAAAAACTCTGGGTGAAATTGTCACTTCTGTGCGTAAGGTGAGTGATATTATTGCTGAAATTGCCGCAGCCAGCAGTGAACAGTCAGAGGGTATTGAACAGGTAAATAAGGCCATCACCCAATTGGATGAAGTTACACAACAAAATGCGGCCCTGGTGGAAGAAGCAGCGGCAGCGAGTGAATCCATGGATGATCAGGCTAAAGGTCTAAATGAAATGATGGACTTTTTTGACATGGGAGATAATAGTGCTGATGCAGTGATCCATGCACCTGTAGCCAATACAACAACACAAGCTAAAAACAGAGTACCGCTAATAGCTGTAAAACCTGCTGCACATTCACTTTCAAATGCTACACCTTCAAATTCAGTACCTTCAACTGCTGTAGATGATTCAGCATGGGAAGAGTTTTAATTCTCCAAAACGGGTCAAATAAGCTTTTTTATTTGAAGAAAAATGAGTTCAGTCAAAATAGACATTATATTTGTCTCTATAGGATTGTTCTGAAGTAAGGTTGTACTAAATCTACATATTTACTTTGGATGATCTCTGAAAATTAAGTATTAATGACGGAAAAATCAGCTTTTAATCATCGTAATAAAACTCCCCCTGAAGTGATCCCAGGCTTTGAAGGGATAAACCGCTATTGGGATAAATTGCATCAATCATTTGCTGCAAAAATCCTGCCCGGTGAATACTATGTCACAATAAAAGACGAGATAATTGTCACGCTTTTGGGTTCTTGTGTGTCAGCCTGTATCAGGGACAATATTTTTGGTATTGGCGGCATGAATCATTTTATGCTGCCCCATACCAGTGATGATTTATCCCATCATGTCAATGCTGGCCCTTCTACAACGGCATCTCGATATGGTTCCTACGCAATGGAAATGCTGATAAATGACATTCTTAAAAATGGCGGACGCAAGAAAAATCTTGAAGTTAAAATTTTTGGCGGTGGTAAGATACTGAAAAACATGACCAACGTGGGATTGCATAATATTCAATTTGTAGAAGAATACATTGCAATGGAAGCGATCCCTTTAATTTCCGAAGATACCGGGGATATTTACCCGAGAAAGGTGGTCTATCACCCTCACAGCGGGAAAGTAAAAGTAAAAAAACTGCGCTCACTGCATAATGACACCTTAATAAAACGTGAAGAAGAGTATCAGCATAGCATTGAAGAAAAACCAGCCAGTGGTGAGATTGAACTGTTTTGATTTTTGTATTGAATTTAGCACAGCAAAAGGTGTTCAATAGATGTCAAAAAAAATAAAAGTCCTGATTATTGATGATTCAGCATTAATTAGACAATTGCTAAAAGAGATTCTGAGTCAGGATCCTGCAATTGAAGTGGTTGGTACGGCACCCGATCCGCTTATTGCCAGAGATAAAATTAAACAACTTTCTCTTGATGTATTAACTCTGGATATTGAAATGCCGAAGCCAGTGAATCGTCATAAACCCTCTGTTGATGTGATGTTTCGTTCAGTCAGTCAGAATGTAGGTCCTAATGCCGTTGCTGCAATTTTGACTGGTATGGGCGATGATGGCGCCCGAGGCATTAAAGAAATGTATGAAATCGGTTCTTCTACAATTGCTCAGGATGAAAAGTCATCAGTTGTATGGGGTATGCCTGGTGAAGCGGTGAAGCATGGTGGTGTGGAACATGTGTTACCACTGGAAAAAATTACTAAAAAAATACTTGAACTATGCTTTGAATAAAAGGTTTTCCATAGAGTGTTTTAAATTGATAGTTTTCAACTTTGG
>CBDTVA010000069.1:0-10200 GCA_965363935.1 uncultured Gammaproteobacteria bacterium
GGGGCGGAAGATATCAAGGAAGATGACAGCAATTTTGAAGTCATCACCACACCGGGTGATTTCGAAGCCGTTAAAGAAGCCATCGACAAAGCTGCGATTTCATACATGGATGCCGAAATTACCATGCTTCCCCAAACCACCGCCGACCTCTCCGGCAAAGAAGCTGAGCAGATGGTGCGGCTGATGGAAATGCTGGAAGACTGCGATGACGTACAAAAGGTTTACACCAACGCGGATATCCCGGAGGAGATTATTAATAATATGTGATAGATAGAAGGTTCAGGGTTCAAGGTTTAGGGGTTCAATGGTTATTGTATAGGGTAGAAGGCAAAGGCTGAAGGCGCAAGAATAAACCAACCAGTGCTGTTTTCTTAGAGTTTTCCATTTTAGATTCCTTTTTTTCTAGATTTAATAGTAGATTGAGTTTAACAGTTTGAAAATGAACAAAGTTAAAGTCTTGATACTACTTTTCTCATCTTCGTTAACAGGTTTTACCCGATAAATATCTGCCAGTCAATGCTTGCCCCGACCGGCTTATACTACATGACCTGTCCGTTTTAAAAAAAATTTCATTTTTTTATGTTCATAAGCCATTAAGGCGACATCGATTATAATGATTTCCATGCCTGAAGCTATAGGATTGCAGCACAGTTGTGTCAGGATAGTAGGTATTTTCCGAACTATCAATAGAGCATTAAATATCCTAAACTGCTCATATAATCAATACCATGTAATGAATCTGATCATGTTTAACATAAAAAAGATATCACTTGGAAAGAAACCGGATAAAACACCGGTCTATGACAATGAGAACCGGCAAAAACGCTTTGAATCACTGGTAAAAGCTTATTCCTCTGATCTTTATCGCTTTGCCTACTGGTTATGCAGTAATCATTCAGTTGCAGATGACCTGGTTCAGGAAACCTTTTTAAGAGCCTGGAAAGCATTGGATAAACTGGAAGATGAGAAAAAAGCCAAAAGCTGGTTGATCACTATTTTGCGCCGGGAAAATGCCCGTCGCTTTGAACGAAAAAGTTTTGATCTCGTTGATATTGAACATGTTGTTCTTGAGGATCATCACAACCTCAGTCCTGAACAGTCAATGGAACATCAGCAATTGCACCAGGCCATTCTGCATCTCGAAGTTGAGTACCGTGAGCCTTTGTTGCTGCAAACCATTGGCGGCTTTAAAACCAGTGAGATTGCACAGATGCTCAAATTGAACCTAAATACTGTTAATACCCGACTGTTCAGAGCGCGTGATCAATTGAGAAACAGTCTGTGTAAAGAGCATGGCCTGCGCCGGCTCAAAGAGTAAAAGAAAAAGTTCTGTCATTATTTGTTTGTGTTGCTTAGAAGTAGAGTGTAACCCACTGTGGATGATCTTGAGTTTCGAAAAAATGCCACCATAAACCCTGGAGATCAGCGCCCGGAATTTCTGGAAAAAAGTCAGAAAAGCCCATTTAACCGTCGCTTTGTAAGCGATCAGCTGGCATTTGATCAGCAACTGTCGAATACTCTGAATATTGCCACGCCTGAAAATCTGGCGGAACGAAGCATTCTGGCCCAGCAGTTGTTGCAGCATAAGTTACAACGTACACAACAACACCGTAGCTGGTTATTGAATGGTATTGCAGCCTCAGTGATTGTGCTGATCAGTCTGACCTTCAGTCTGCAGTTTATGCTTCCCGAATCTATCAATAGCTCCCGGCTAAGCCAGCAAATCATAAGCCATGTGCAAAATGATACTCATGCTCTGAATGTTCGCATGGATGTGCCCAAAAGCAGCATCGATACCATGCTTGCATCTTATGGCGGTAAACTGAAGGGACCCATTGGCAAAGTCTCCTTTTTAGGGCATTGTATAATAGGCGAACACACCGGCATTCACATGGTTTTAGATACCCGCCTGGGTCTGGTCACTGTGTTGATATTGCCTGCTCAGACAATTAAAACCAACTATTCATTGAATGATGCGCAGTATACAGGCCTTGTCTATCCATCACGAAAAGGCAGTATTGCTATTCTTGCCGAGCAGCCTGAGCCCGTTAAAGAAACACGCCGGCAAATTGACCAAAATTTAAACTGGATCATTTAAAACAAAAAAAGCTATACTCAGTAACCTGATACATTGTTGATTTTCAACCTCAGTTTTCATACATTGATTCAGGTTAATGCCTGTATAAGGATATTTTGTGAGTTCTATTGAACTGGAAGATGGCTGGAAAAATACCCTGTCCCGGATCTTTCAATCCGATACCATGCTGGCCTTGAAAGCCTTTTTGCGTAAAGAAAAAGATCAGGGCAAAATCATTTTACCTCATTCCAGTCTCTGGTTTAACGCACTGAACACGACCCCGCTTGAGCAGGTAAAAGTCGTTATTTTAGGACAGGATCCTTATCCGACCCCCGGTCATGCCCATGGCTTATGCTTTTCTGTGCTACCGGATGTGAAACCCATTCCCAAATCGCTGATTAATATATACAAGGAATTACAGGATGATCTGGGTATTATCAATGACAGTGGGCATCTGCAATCCTGGGCGCAGCAGGGTGTGTTATTACTTAATAGCGTATTAACTGTGCAAAGCGGTAAGCCGAATTCTCACCAGGGTCAGGGATGGGAACAATTCACTGATGCAATAATCAACGAGCTGAACAATCAGTCGCGGCCCATTGCCTTTGTTTTGTGGGGCAGTTATGCACAAAAGAAAGGGGCAATTATTGATAGTAACAGACATTTTGTCTTGCGTGCCCCGCACCCTTCTCCCTTATCCGCTTACCGGGGATTTTTTGGCAGTAAACCTTTTTCCCAAATAAATCAGTTTCTGCAACAGCAGGGGCAGGAAGCAATTGACTGGCGCATCCAGTAACTAATGAGAAAACCAGGCCCAGATACCGCCAAGCAACCCTAATCCTGCCATTATCTGGGCTTCCAGCAGCATATTACCCGAGTAAAGAATGGCACCGCTGATCAGAAGAGCAGAGCTCAGAATGGCCTGAACACTGGTTTTGCTTTGCGAATGAATTTTTTCTTCAATTCGATTCAGGGTCTCACTCTTATAATTAACACTCAGTTTACCCCGACGAGCCTGATGCAGCACATCAAACACATGGTTTGGAAGCTCTGGTAACTGCTCCATCCATAAGGGTGCATTATGCTGGATCTGTTTGGCAAAGGAGCGAAAGCCCAGTTGCTCTTTCATCCAGTTTTCCAGAAAGGGCTTGGCCGTATCCCAGAGATCCAGCTGAGGATACAACTGGCGTCCCAGACCTTCGATATTCAGCAGAGTTTTTTGTAATAAGACCAGTTGCGGCTGCACTTCCATATTATAGCGTCTGGCAGTCTGGAACAGACGCAATAAGAGTTGACCGAAGGAAATTTCATGCAGCGGCTTTTCAAAAATGGGTTCGCACACGGAACGGATAGCCGACTCAAAATCATCCACCCGGGTATCGGCCGGTACCCAGCCGGATTCCACATGCAACTCGGCTACCCGATAATAATCCCGGTTAAAAAAGGCCAGGAAGTTTTCCGCCAGATAACGCTGATCTTCCGTACTCAGACTACCCATAATGCCAAAATCAATGGCGATGTACTGTCCGCTATTTGAAACAAAAATATTACCCGGATGCATGTCCGCATGAAAAAAATTATCCCGAAAAACCTGAGTAAAAAATATTTCCACACCCATTTCAGCCAATCGCTTGAAGTCTATATCCATGGCTTTCAGATCGTCCATATTGGTCACAGGCATACCATGAATCCGCTCCATAACCATGACCTTTTTCCGGCAATGATGCCAGTCAACTTCAGGAATGTACAACAGTGCTGAATCTTTGAAGTTTCTGCGCAGTTGTGATGCATTGGCCGCTTCTCTGAGCAGGTCCAGTTCATCGATAATGTTTTTCTCAAACTCTTCCACCACCTCTCGCGGGCGCAACCGCTTAGAATCAGACCAGAACAGGGTCACTTTTTCAGCAATGGCATAGAGCAGGGCCAGGTCGCGGCGAATCACTTTTTCTATATCTGGCCGTACGACTTTGACTATCATTTCCCGGCCATCGTTCAGGGTCGCCTTGTGCACCTGTGCAATAGAAGCTGATGCCAGAGGGGTACTGTCAAAATAAGCGAAAATTTCATCGATCGGCTGTTTAAATTGCTGCTCAATAATTTTTATGGCGGAAGCACCTGGAAAGGCTGGCACCTGATCCTGTAATTTGGATAATTCATCGGCCAGATCATCAGGCAGCAAATCCCGGCGAGTGGACAGTATTTGTCCAAATTTGACAAAAATCGGTCCCAGATCTTCCAGTGCCATGCGAATTCGTTCCCCGCGCGGGCGCCTGGTCCGGTGTCGAAACCAGAACGTCGGCGAGAGAAAACGGATTAAACGCAATGGCCGGAACAGATGAATGTCCAGAATGAGCTCGTCCAGCCCATGTCTGAGCAACACCCTGCTAATGAACATTAAACGAAAGAAATGAGTGATATTTCTCATATAAAAAGAGTCACTTGAGGCTTCTTATTATTTTTCCTGGTTTGCAGCATGGCTGGCAGGTTTGCTTGCAAGAGTTTTTAATAACCGCTTGAGGCGAGCTTCAGCCCGATCAACATCAGAACGGATTTGATCAACCTGCGTATTAAAATGGTTAATTTCCGGACCACTGGCTATGTCACGTGTTTCATATTGCACATACTCACTGACATCCATGCCCAGTGAGTTAACAGCCTGTTTGCCCCAGGAGAAAAATCCCCGCGCCATATTACCCAGGGAATGGGCAAGCACATCCCCGGTAATATGGGAAAGATGTTCTTCCCAGTCAATGTCCAGTTGCTGGAATAAGGCTTGAAAATGTTGTCCCAGGGCAATATCTCCACTAATTTTAATGTCCCCTTTAAAAACCGTTGCTGTTTTGTTCTTTTCATCTGCCAGCGCCATGCGGGCAAAGGCGAGTATGGAACCACTGATCAGCGTATCAGCATCCCCTTCATAATGACTGACAATCTGAATGCCCTGATGATCGGGGAAGAAATAAAACATCTGCTCAATATCGCTGACATGAAAGGCAATTATCTTGCCCTGGAAGCGTTTCAGGCCCTTGCAGGTCTCAGGATCCAGTGCAAAAAGCTGGTTTAAAGCCGTTTCCATGGCTGCCAGCAGAGGGATCAGCAACGGATTGACGGTATCAGAATGAACTGTTTGATTGTGCTTAGACACTAAAATTTAAAACCACGATGCAGGGCAACAATACCACCCGTCAGGTTAGTATAATCACAACGCTCAAAACCGGCATTGCTCATCATGTCTTTGAGTGTTTCCTGATCCGGGTGCATACGGATGGATTCTGCCAGATAGCGATAGCTTTCAGCATCATTGGTGATCAGCTTGCCCATAACCGGCAAGATGTTAAAGGAGTAAAAATCATACAGCGGACTGAGACCGGGGGCAACGGGTTTGGAAAATTCCAGTACCAGCAGGCGGCCACCCGGTTTTAGTACACGGTACATGGAAGCCAGGGCGGCATCCTTATCCGTCACATTGCGCAGACCAAAAGCAATGGTAATGCAGTCAAAGCTATTATCCGGGAAGGGCAGGCATTCTGCATTGACCTGAACATATTCAACATTGCCGACTATGCCTTTATCCAGCAGGCGCGCACGCCCTACTTTGAGCATGGAGTCGTTAATATCACCCAGAATCACCTGCCCGCTGTCACCGACCATAGTGGAAAATTTTGCCGTCAAATCACCGGTACCCCCCGCCAGGTCCAGTACCCTGTGACCACGGCGCACAGCACTTTTTTCAATCGTCAGACGTTTCCAGAGACGATGCACGCCCATGGACATCAAATCATTCATCAAATCATATTTATTGGCGACAGAATGAAAAACTTCCGCTACTTTGCCCACTTTTTCTTTCGTTTTGACGGTTTCATAGCCAAAATGGGTCGTATCGCCCGCTTGATTTTGATTATCCATGCCTGTTCCACTTAATTGACCAGTTATACCGCAATGATTATACGATGATTTCACTAGAAAATCACATAACAACGATTAGTTCAGCTTATACATTGTAAAGTATTGTTGAATTCCCTATCCTTTCTTGTTTAGAAGCAAAATCCTGAAAGCATCGTTTTGATGAACCAGAGGCCGCGGTTATGTACTCACAATCAAACTGGGCCTCACAGAGCGGTCCGAGCATAAGAAAGTCCCGGAATCGATGACAGCGATATTTATCAGCCATAGCAGTGCGGACAACGAAGCCGCTGCGCAAATGAGAAGCTGGCTTAAGGAACAAGGCCACACCTATAGCTGGTGACACTTGAAGGCAATTTCAAACAGTGGCAGGCTCAGGAACTGCGGGGCTTTTTTACCGGTGACGGCTCGCGGGTGGTCCTGGGGACTCAATGGGGTTTAAACACCGCATTTTTGACGTAACATCCGGTGCCGAGCTGAGCGAAACTGTTATACCGCAGACGCTTTTAGCCGGTGCCAACAAAGATACTTCTGTGAAGGACCTGGCTGTCAGTCCAGATGGCCACTATGTCATCATCGCCCTGGAGAACACCTCCGAGGTTCGCCGTCCAGGCAGCGATGAGACAATCGCTGTCCTGCAGGGTCATAGCGATGCAGTAACCGATGCCGCATTTAGCGCAGACGACACGCTCATCGTTACTGCATCCCGCGACGATACGGCACGAGTGTGGGAGACCTCGACGGGCAAAGTTGTGGATATCCTGGAGGACGACGATGGTGATGTCTTGTGCGCAAGCTTTGCAACGCAAGACAATCAGGTGATCACAACGTCTTCCAGCGGCACAGTCAGGCGTTGGGATGTGGTCCGGTTCCGAAGCTTTGCCGAGCTGATCGAACATGCCCGGCTTGTCGCACCCCGTGATCTATCTGAAAAAGAAAAGAAAACTTACGCCCTGCCAACTAATTGAGCAATTGTCATCAGGGCGCAGTCACATACTGCATCTTAAAGACATGGATATTGGGGGTCAGAGAATAACTATCCGACACATAATATCAGAATTTTATAATGCTAATATTAGAAACAATTGTTCTCTGACCCTAACCCGGACAAGCTGGATAAGTCTCTTATACAATAATATTTATTTCTTTGTATAAATGCATTAAATATTATTGTTAAGAGACTAAATAGACTAGTTGCGAGAAGCGATGATTCTTTAAGCACCTTGCGAAAATGGTGTAGACACATTTTTTTAGTTGCAGCGAAAATCAGAACAGGACCCAACGCAAAGAGAATGATATTGGGGTCAAGATAAAGTTCAGGGAGATGGAGTAGCTTAAAATGATTCAAGGCACCGTATATCATGCCAAGACACAAAACCCAGATAACACTGGGAAATAGCATTAGTCGCTCGGAGTAGTACGAGAGCGCCTTAAGGGCTACGAGTCCAGAAATCATAAAAATAATAAGGGTGATTAATGATGAATCATGCATTTATGATTTATCCTTGCGTGACCGCCGAATGTTGTCATCACTGGGGAACTGGTCTCCCAGAACCTTGTTTATGGCACGAGAGATTAAACAAGACTCAATTCATTAATTTAAGCAACGACCAGTTTTCCAATGCATAACCTTGTTAAACCAGTTTTTGAATGTGATGATAATCTTGTATGGTATCCAGTTCTTGCTTTTCTAATTGCTGGGCTTTATATAGATCACATCTCATTTGTAGATTAAGCCAAAAATCAGCTGAAACACCAAAGAATTTTCCTAGACGCAAAGCGGTACTGGGTGTTACACCACGTTTTTGATTAACCAGTTCATTTACGCGTTGGTATGGAACATGGATTGCGTCAGCTAAATCTCTTTGTGTAATGTTCATTGGATTTAGAAATTCTTCAAAGAGCATCTCACCCGGATGGGTTGGCTCTCTGTGACTTGGAATACGAACCATAAATCACCTCTAGTGATAATCTGTTATTTCTACGTCAAACGGTCCTGAATCACCCCATTTAAAGCAAATTCGGTACTGTTCATTAATGCGAATACTATATTGTCCCTTTCTATTTCCATGCAGTGGTTCAAGTCGATTCCCTGGTGGAACTTTTAGCTCATCAAGTGATTCTACAGAATCAAGTTGATCAAGTTTTCTTCCCGTAACTCGCCAAATATTTTGAGGACATATTTTCCTTGCATCTTTACTGGAAATGCCATTGAAAATATCTTCAGCAGCCTGATTTTTGAATGAGACAAGCATAAAAAAACGATAGCACGGATATCATGCTATTGCAAATTTTTAAGTATGTCTTTGATTTTTGGGCTTAACGTCATGCTCAATGTTCACAGGGACTTCCAGAAAAGTTAATTAAAAAGGAAAATCTTTCGTTATTCTCCAAACTTTTGATAATCGCTAAGTCCCTGTGATACATTGCAGCATCTGGTTGGAAATGATTCAATTTACCAAACTTTCGAGAGGAATATGAAGATCATTATGCAATTTTCTGATCATGTTTAAAGACAAATCTCTTTTTTTAGAAAGTATTTCTGAAACACGCCCTCTTGAACCTAGTAATGGTTCAAGATCTTTTCTTGAAAGTCCTGATTGATCCATCCTGAATTTAATGGCTTCAATGGGGTCAGGAGGCATGATAGGATAATGTTTTGCTTCATAATCTTCAACAAGAACCAAAAGTACATCAAGCTTTTCACCATCAGGGGAATCTGCTGGTGAGTCCCATAATTTTTCAATTTCTTGTAGACTATTTTCATAGTCATTTTCATTTTTTATTGGATGAATATCCATCATAATTCTCTGCATCTATTTGATCATATTGTTGATGAGTGCCAACAAACTTTACAAAACAAGCTTGTCGAGTATAGTCAATTGAAACAATAAGGCGGTATTTATTTCCAGCAATATTGAAGACTACTCGGTTGTTCTTCAAAATACTTGCTGAGCGAAATTGTGCTTTTATATCTTGAGGCGTGCTCCAGTTTGCCTGGATAGCTTCTGCATGCCAAGCCTCAAGCTGTGCCTGGGAATCAGTGTATTTGGGAGATGATTCCCAGAATTGTTTTAATGTTCTTTTTGCTATCACTCTCATTTTTTAAGTATAGAGTGATACCAATATGGGATCAAGTGTTTTCTTACACAATTACGATGTTGTTTCGGTTATTTTGTAGTTCCAACTTTAAGTTCACTGGGAATTTGGTTGTGGTTTCGCTTTTTAAACCACGACCAAATTTTCCAGAGCAACTTCTGGTTGGACTTTTTTAATTGACCTGAACAGTAACATGTTTGCCAATTCTTTCAAGCATATCAACCAAGGCATCAATGGTGAATTTTCCTGATTTCCCACGAAGGACATCGGAGACTCTGGGGCGTGTAACATGTAAGAGTTGAGAAGCTTCTTGTACTTCAAAACCTAAATCTTCAAAAATGTTACCATTTGGTGGTGTGATATGAGTGATTTTAGTATCAATATTTTTCATGGTAACTCCTCTCGAACTATTGCATTGTATCTTGTTTTAGCAATGTTTATATCTTTAGGGCTGGTCTTTTGAGTTTTTTTTTGAAAAGAATGGAGAACATAAATTTTGCCCTCAAATTTAGCGACATACATTACTCTAAAAGCATTTCCGTCATCATTGATACGTATTTCACTGACGCCAGCACCAACAGTTTGAAAAGGCTTCCAGTCCTCAGGATCGAATCCATTTTGCATTCGGTGTAGCTGATAGCCTGCATCTTGTTTTGCTGAATCTGGAAAATCAAGTAAGTCTTTAGTAACTCGAACCAACCCAGTAAACTGCTTTTTCATTGCTCATAACAGCAAATGTATACAATTTGTCAATTTTTATGAGTTAGAGTTATTTTTTCAGTCCAACGTCCAATTGCTCCGTAAATCTGGTCGTGGTTTTAATTAAAATGGAATTGGCTCACCATCATCTTCATCATCAAAGGGAGCCATTTCACTCATTAGATTAAGAAAAACTCCAAGTGAATCACATAGATTTTTTACTGTTTCACTATGCATGAGCTTTTCTTCAGGTGTTTTTGCTTTTTCCATTGCTTTTAAAGCAGTCATGATTTCTTTGGAAATACCATTCATTATTTTTTCAGGATCCATTATAACTCCATTTTTTTACCAGATTCAGTTTAAAAATAAAATAAGGGGTCAATCCTATTTTATTATATATAGAGACTTTTCGAACTGCGTTA
>CBDTVA010000070.1:0-10157 GCA_965363935.1 uncultured Gammaproteobacteria bacterium
AGCTGATGGCTCTTTATACCCAGCTGATGGCTCTTTATACCCAGCTGATGGCTCTATTATCCTGCCGATGCTGATAAATATGGGCCTGTAATGCTATTAGCGTAATCATCTGATCTTTTAACATTTTCTCCTGATCACCACGCTGAAAAATCTGTGTTCCCTGGAGTTCAAAGTAAGCTTGTTGATTTGCTTTTGTGTGCAATTCAACTTGGCTCTCCCAGGCACAATTATTCACTATATAATGCACTGCATCACCTTGATGCCAGCCATTTTTGGGCGCGATTTCACTAATGAAAATGTCAACCGCCTGAATAGAATAGTGTTCCATAATCTTCTCCTTGATACCTAAGCAGTTAAGCTGGATAAGTATCTTTACAGCATCCTGTTCTGCTAAAAGCGCAGATACTAAAAACAAAAACTATTTTTCCCTCATTAAATGAAATCAGTAATGCCGTTATAATAAGTTGTTTTAATCCTCTTGACGGGTTTAATTGTTGGTGAGTAACAGAGAGAGTATTTCTCTGTGTCTCTGAGTATAGGTTATTACTTTCTCCCTTTTTTATCAATCATTTACGATGGTAATAATACCCTAAAAAAGGGTATTATTACCATTAATACTTCAGCAGATTGATCAATCATAAGCGATAGCAGATATACCTTTATTTTCGAATAATAATCCGATACCAGACAAGTGTAATCATCTTTGATAAGTAACTCATTATTGCTGATATGATCTGTTGAATGCCTGGAAATAGTGCTAATATTCATTTTCATCTCCATGTAATTTATAGATATTTAACTAAACAACATCACTTTGATGGAAGAAGTAGAGTTGAATCTGGTTCAGCAATAGATAAAATTAACAAGGGCAGCCAGATAATGGTTCCAAATCAGAGTCTGGAACAGATAGCTCGTGACCATATTGATGACATGCTCAAGGCAGCAGGTTGGAGTGTTCAGAATAATCAAAAAATACTCAAGAAAAAGTATGGCCGCTTAATAAAAACAGACGAATGCATATTCATCGTACAATCGATGAGATGCGACTGCCATTGACTCATCAGACTCAAAGAATCGGTTCACCCCATAAACTGGTACTGAAAAAAACGAGCGAGTTGTTTTCACGAGACAAAAAACAGTTTAAAAAAATAACAGCCTTAGTAAAACTGCTCTCTGATTCAGGGTTTATTGAATAACGATTGAATAAAAAATGTTGTAGATATTCCTGATTACTTAATAAGGTGACAAGGAAAGTAATCTAATATAAGCTTCAGTTATCCATTTTTTGATCAATTATAAGTCCAATATATTGAAAACATTTATTACAAATTTAATTCACAATTCGTTACTTCTTTTATGAGAATTTTTTTAACAACTGTTCTGTTTATTTTGTTTAGCGGACTATGCGCCTGGCTGCTTAATCAAGCGCAGAATGCAGGGATCGATGTGCCGGAAGGAAAATTGCTCAGTCTTTCTTTTGCACCGTTCCGTCAAGGGCAGAGTCCTTTGAAAGAAATCTTTCCAAGCCTTGAGGAAATTGATGAGGATTTGCGCCTTATGGCCGATAAAACTCACACTATCCGCACCTATTCGAGTTCCGAAATTATGCAGTCGATTTCAAACCTGGCCGGAAAATACGGACTGCAAATGACCCAGGGCGCATGGTTAGGTTTCGATAAGAAAGCGAATGACACAGAAATAGCAGCGTTAATTCAATCAGCGAATAGCTATCCGGATGTTGTCAAACGAGTTATAGTCGGTAATGAAATATTATTGCGCGGAGAAATGAAGCCGGAAATACTGATTAGCTATATTCGCCAGGTCAGGAAGGCAGTCAAACAGCCGGTGTCTTATGCCGATGTCTGGTCGATGTATATGAAATATCCGCAACTGATAAAAGAGGTGGATTTTATTACCATCCATATACTGCCCTATTGGGAAGACGAACCTATAGCAGTCGATGCAGCTCCACAGCATATTGAGCGTATCTACAAGGAAGTGCAGAGCAAAGCAGAAACGATTGTGCCCGGCAAACCTATACTGATTGGTGAAGCTGGCTGGCCCAGTTATGGCCGACAACGTGGCCGGGCAGTGCCTGGCGTTGTCAATGAGTCCCGTTTTATTCGAGGGTTGATTCATACGGCGAATAAAAATGGATTTGATTACAATATTATTGAAGCGTTTAATCAGCCGTGGAAAAGTGAATTAGAAGGTGTTGTAGGGGGAAATTGGGGGCTTTTTTCTGCCGATCGCAAACAGGTTTTTCCCTTGACCGGGCCGGTATATGAAAATCCACACTGGTATCTGCGCTGGCTGGCAGCAATCATTATCGTCCTTGTTGTGACAGCTGCTTATAGAAATAGACTGCAAGAGCTGACTCCTTTTAAGTTGGTGGTTTTGATCGGATTCCTGCAATTGAATTCAACTTTGCTGGTCACTGCAGCAGATTATTTATGGTATACCAGCTATAGTTTCTGGCAACACTTGAATACCGTTTTCTTGGTAGTGTTCAATGTATTGATGAGTAGCCTGATTCTTCAGCAAGCCTACAAAATTTTAAGCGGTTACAGTGGCACCCATAAAGCAGGCCGCATACTCTATTTACTGTACTTCCTGACGGCAGTTCTAGCGATCTATAAAACCTATGGGTTGGCGAATTATGGACGCTATCTCAGTTTCCCGTCTGAGCTGGCTTACATACCAGTGACTGGGGTAGTCGGGCTGGTTTTTATGCGTTATATTTCAGAACGACAGTTCTCGTTTCAAGCCTTTGATCTTAATCGATTGCTTGATAATCCTGCAATTTACACGATACGCGATAAAATGACCGGGTATGTCCTGGTGTTCATTGGTATAGCCCTGATATATGGAGAAACCAGAGCATTTATGTTCGGTCGCGACTTTATTATCGCTTACCCTGATTTTGCTGAAAGACTGAAAATGGCTTTAATCTTCACCCTGACCAATGGCCAATTGCTAGTCTGGCTGTTTTGTTTATTTATGCTTGCTACGCCATTTCTTGTTGCAGGGAGGAAAAATGCTAAACAGAAGTGAGCTATTTTACCCCGGCCAGGTCGATAATTTTTTTAATAAAGTTTTTGGAGTTTACAGCTCTGAGGGCTGGTTCTAATTCTTGACGTACCCGATGTGTAAGGATAATTACTCCTTCACCCTCGGCACGCATTCAAAGCACCGTTTGATTTATGTCAGACTTAAGCGATGCATTGACTGAATTTTTTGTGTAAACTCAGGAAACACGCCCGCATCCTTAGCGAATGATGTCCAGCGGGAAACCACTTCAGTGACCTCTTCAATGATTTCTTCGGCCTCTTTTATAAAGGTTTGAGCGACCACAAGCAAATCATTTTTTGAGAAGTTATCCCGCTGGGAATTAACTGAAAGCTGGTGAGAGTTAACCCAGGGCGATCCTTTCCGGTAGCTATAGGCGACATCGAAGGCAGGTGCCAGTTCCCAGCGGGAATCAGAGTTCAGAAGAAAGCCAAAATTTTTGCTGTGATCATCATGATTTCTGGCCACGATGTTAAACACCATGCGCCGAAACATCTCCAGTGCTTCCGCACGTTTCAGCTTTAACGTTCTCATGACCGTAAAGAGCTGTTCGTAGCTGTACTCTCCTGGTTTTTTGTAATCGGCGTGATCCATAGCACATAAAGACTGATAATGAAGCTTCTGATTACCAATCCGATCGAATCGTTTGGTCATAAAATGGGCTCGTTGTCCGTCTTCCAGCAGTTCGCAATGCGACATATTAATTCCGGCGGCTTTGGCCATATTGTAATAAGCGAATTCCATTCGACCATAACCTTGTGGATCACCAAAGGTCTGGTGGCTTGAACTGTGCTCGACCACCCCGTCAAATTTTAACAGATAATGTTCAAAACCCTCTGGTAAATCGACCTGTCCACTGCGAAGCACCGTCCGTTCAGGATTGATCCCTATGACCGCCTTGGGGCGGGCGCCGCCTGCGGATGTGCCCACCTGAAGCATTGCTGTTAATGCTTCCTCCCGGTCATCGGTTATTTTCTCCATCAAATGAGCCCGTTCATCCAGTACCAGCTGTGCCATTTTTACCAGAGAATCAAGCTCGATGATCGATGAGGATCTGTTCAAGCGGGTATTGGTCACAGGACTGTACTCAAGCGCACCCATGCCGCGATTTCCGGTATATAAAAGACGTTCCAGTGCGGTGAAAGAGTTTTTATCCCGACCTTCTCTGGCCAGCCACGCATCGATAAGCGCATTACCAAAGTCATCGGGCAAGGTATCGGCAAAGGTGCCGGGAAGACCTTTATAAGTGGCTTCAGGTAAGTCATAAAATGTGTACTTTCGGGAGCTCAGAGGTAAGTGGATAGGTGAAATCTCAATACCCTTTGCTATCCATTGCGGTGCATATTCAAACGTACAGTAGCCGGTTTTGTCGTCATAGGCCAATGCTCCGACCAGATCGCCCCACAAGCTCACTGTTGCCAGATTATGTTTTACCATTGATCTTCCTCATTTTGATCTTGTTCCGGTAGTGATTTTACAGTGCTTTTTGGCTTTGATGCCCGTTGTCGCTGTTTGCCTTTCAGTTTCATCAGTTCCATCGGGCTGAAGGGTGTTTCAGGAATGAATCGATCCACCAGATCAAGGCGGTTCAATATGCGCAGCACACCGATTATTGTTTCAAACTTGCCTTTCCCATCTTTCAGGCTTCGGTATGTTTTTGTGGTGATCCCCAATTCTTCAGCAATCAACTCCTGGGAAATATTGGCTTCCAGTCTCAATTGCTCAATCCGTTGACCGATTTCTTTGGCAATGGCCTGATCTGTCATGGAGTACCAGTTTTTATCAGTCATAATATACCTTTAAGTGTTATCTTATGAAATAATAAGTAATTATTTACTCATTATAGTAGTGGTATGTTTATTATTCAATGCGGGTTTCTTAAAGGGTAAATAATTATCTTTTGTTTAATTTAAAGTGGTTTATGGGTAATAATTAACCTTTTATATTTCATATTTAAAGGTTGTGGACTGGCGGGGGGACTGAAGGAGGGGGCAAGTCAACAACTTAAACTCCCTTTTGCCCCTTTGCTCTTAATAAGAACAGGGGAAAGTAAAAGCTGAGAAGGGTAGACTTAAGTTGTTAATCTGGATTACAGCATCTGCTGGATGGAGCCAAATTCTTTTGCTAAAGCATAAGAAGACTTTAGCGATTCAAAGCTTGCATTGTACCGGGCAATTGTTGAGTCCAGTAATTTGGCTTTGGCGGTAATAATGGCGATAGAACCGCCTTTACCTTTTAATTTTAAATCTTTACGGGCTTCATACACGTTATTTGCGATTTTCAGGGTATCATTGGCAATTTTTAAGCGGGCTTTAAGGCTGGTGTGTTTTTGCCAGGCCAGGCGAACCTTCTTGCTGACATCTTTGATCACTGCTTCATAATTATAACGTTCTTTGATGATGTTGCCGCTGGCGGATTTAACCTTCTTGAAGTTTTGATGACCCAGATTGTATCTCCATTCTATTTTTAAATAGATTCTGTTGTCTTGAGTTCGCCCCTTTCTACCTTCCTTGTTATTTTCTTCACTGGCACTGCCAACGATATCCAGGCTTGGCCAATAGTCGCTTTTTACGGTATCTTTTTCATAAAGCGCCTGATCAATATTGGACTGAGCCAGGGTTATCAGTACACTTTGATTTTTAGCCAGATCAAGTGATTCATCTAAGCTGGAGGGTATTAATTTACTGTCATAGACAGGTGTGGACATACTTTCAACAATCGCGCTATAGCCATATAGGGATTCAAAGTTACCCAGTGCTGAAAGGTATTTGCCCTGTATATCCGATTGTTGTTCAAGTGATTGCTGGTATGATAATTGTGCTTCATAAACATCAACATCTGTTTTTAAACCTGATTCCTTTGCTGTATTCATCAGCTCACTGTATTGCTGTATCAATTCGACTTTTTTTTCTACCACAGTTTGTACTTGATCATAGTGCAGAACATCAAGGTAGGCGTTAATAGCTTCCAGTAACACCTCCTGACGGGTATTTTCATATTTTTTTATGGCAATCGTTTCTTTAACCATAGCCTGATTTTGTAACGACCGATCACGAAATCCTCTAAAAACGTTTTGTGATATTTCGACGATATAGCGATTATTATTCATAGTAGAATCTATGTTAACAGCTGAATCAGAATAAGACTGATCGCCAATGTCACTGCTGACTCTTAAAACGGGCATGTAATTATCTTTTGCCACTTTAACGTCAATATTGGCATTGCTCAGCTGCTGTCTGGCCGCTGTTATTTTAGGGTGTGCATCAATAAATATATTGATTTCATTTTTTAAAGAATCAGCATGGACATTGATGTTTATAAGGAGAAATAAAAAAAGGCAGAGAAGGGTTAGTTTTACAGTTCTGGTTATAATGCGTTTATTATGATAGATCATTTATTATTGCTCTGTGCTAAAGCTTTATCTTTCTCGAAAAGCTTCATTTTTAATGGTTAAAAACGGTTTTAACAAATAATCAAAGACTGTCCTTGAGCCAGTGTGTATTTCTATAGAAGCTTCCATACCCAGTTTGATCGGTAAATCCGCTTGATTATGGCCGAGATGGTTTTTATCCGTTTTAATGTCAACTTCGTAATAAGTATAACCGGCACTGGTATTGGTCAACGTGTCTGCGCCAATTTTTACCACGCTGCCATCCAGACCACCATAGCGGGAATAATCGTAAGCGGTCACTTTTACGGTGGCCTTCTGTCCTTTTTTGATATAGCCGCGGTCTGCCGGGTTTAATTCAGCTTCAATAATTAAATTATTACTCAGAGGTATTATTTCCATAATGGCTTCGCCTGGTTTAATAACCCCCTGTAATGTATTGTAACGCATCTTTTTTACAATTCCATCGATCGGGCTTTTTATTTCTGTCCTGGTATTTTGATCATTTGCTTTTGCCAGCAGTTCTGAAATTCTTGCTATCAATTGTTGAGATTTATTTAATTGGCTTGTTAACGTATTGTTAAATTTGGCAATAGTTTCCTCTTTTTTTGCTAACGCTTCAGTATAATTGGCTTTTGCTTTAGGAATGGACTGGTTTAAAATTCTTATCTGACCCGTAAGTTTCCCCAGGTTTGCCTTGACTTTAAGGTGTTCAAGCTTGGATGTTAAGCCTTTCTTAAGTAAGTCTTCGGAAATATTGAATTGTTCTTGAAGAATTCTTTTTTCTTTATAAACGGATGATAATTTGGCTTTTAATTCTGCAACCTCAAGCTGTTGCTGAATAATTTGTGATTCTGCCACAGCTACTGATTTTTCAAATTCTATGCGTTGATTCTTATAGGCTAATTGTTCAACAGCTAATAAAACCGGGTGGCGTTCGGATGCTTTTTCCGGAAAGTCTGGTTGTTTATTCTGAATTTGAGCTTCCAGTCTGGCACGGGTTAATAATAATGAATCCAGTTCCGCTTGTTTTTCTTTCCGGTTGATTTGACCCAGACCCAGAGTCAGTTTTAATAACGCTTGTCCTGAGGAGACTGAATCTCCTTCTTTGACCAGAATGTTTTCCAGGATACCGCCTTCTAAATGCTGGATGACTTTAATTTGTTCCTGGGTTGCAACAACTCCTTTGGCAATAACCACTTCATCTATTTCTGCCAGGAACGACCAGATAATAAAACAGCTTAAAAGCAAAATGATGAGCCATGAACCAGCACGTAATGAGGGAGCAACGGCAAATAAATCTGCTGTGTCATTGCTCATTTGAGTTTTTGTTTGTTGCTCAGCCATATAATGAAAGTTTCAAATTAATAATTCGATTAACATTGTTTGTCAGTATTTATTTCTGCACATTATTTTTTAAATGCTCAAGGACTTTTATAGCAGGACCCGCAATGGCCACTTTGCCTTGTTCAAGAACCAGTATAGTGTCAGCATTCTGGAGCAGGGCTGGACTATGAGAAGCTATAATTACCGTATTATTTTCTGCATACTCTTTTAAAAAACGGAATAAGCGGTGCTCAGAGCTTTGATCCAGATTGTTATTCGGCTCATCCAGTAGTAGCACATCAGGCTTTCCCAGTAGGGTTCTTGCCAGTGCGACTTTTTGCACAACGCCGCCGGATAAAGCATGGCTGTCACTATTGATAATGGTATCGTAACCATCAGGTAAAGCACTTATAGATTCATGTAGTTCCACTTGTTTTGATGCTTCAATTATGGATTCATTGCTGGCATTAGCTGAACCCAGGGCAATATTTTCAAAGACACTACCATGAATTAATTGCGGTTGTTGTGGTAAAAAGCCGATTCTGGCATGTAGCTGCTCTGAGGTAAACTGGCGTATATCATATTCGTCCAGATAGATAATGCCCTGTTCCGGTTTATAAAAACCGGATAATAATTTCAGCAGCGTTGTCTTGCCGCAGCCATTTCGTCCCATCAGCACATGCAGGCCATTAGGTCCTATGGAGCCATCTATACCATTAATTGCTGGAGATTCCTTATCATCATATATAAAGCGCAGGTTGCTTAAAGAAAATTTCCCGGTACCTGTCGGCACATCAATAATTTTACTTGTTTTATCTTCGTCTTCGTTGAGAAAATGATCAATGCGATTTAATGACTGGTTAAACTGGGTCAATGTCCGCCAGTGTTCAACCAGTTGAACATAGGGGCTGATTAAGCGGGAACCCAGCATATTAGCTGCTATCAGCGCACCAATAGTCATTTGTTGTTCAAGAATCGCCAGCGCACCAATGGAGGTTATGGTGATGGTAAAAAGCAGGGTGAGCGACTGTGAGATGACACGGTAAAAGTCAACGCTTTTGCCGCGCGTCATAGACGCTTTTATGGTTTGTAAATGATTGTCGGACCATTGTGTTTTCAGACGATTTTCAACGGAGAGCATTTTTACGGATTGTCTTTTATTGATCAGATCGCTGAGCAGGGTATCACGCGTATTGGATTTTTTACGTTCTTCTATTGCATGGTTATGGATAATTTTTTCAGATATCAGGGCAAGCAAGATAAATAAAATAAGAACAACGATAAAAATCCACCACAAGGGCGGAGCTATTAAAATGGTCACTAAAAGAAACAGTACAGAAAAGGGTAGATCGATAATGAGCGATGCCACTGAACCACCCAGAACATTTCGGATCATCCCGGCATCATTGAATAATGATTGCCAGTGCCAGTAGGGTTTTGCTTCCAGTTGTCTAAGCGATAATCGATAAAGTTTATCATAGACTTTTTCGGCAATCGAAAAATCATTTTTTGCAGAAATTGCCTGGAAATAACGAATGCGGGTGATTTTTAAAACGGCATCAAAAATCAGGACAATGATCATACCCAGTACAAGACCCTGCAATGTGGTTATACCGGCATGAAATACAACCCGATCATAGACCTGCAAGACAAAAATCGGAGTTGCCAGGGCTAATACATTAATAAAAAATGAGATGGACAATAATTCAGAAAGATAGGGCAGGAGATCTTTTTTGAAAATAATCTTCTTTAAAGAGCTGTTTATTACCTGTTCTGATTTTTTCATCAAATTTTACAAATATTTCGAGGTTAATATTACTGTAGCACAGTTTCTATCAGCGTCTGTAATTTTTGTAATAACACATCGGTTTAGAAGCATGGTAAATACTTCCTGATATTATTCTATGCCTATAATCATGAATGGCGCCCAGAACATGGGATGGGCATAAAAAATATTTTCCTTATTATTCATTAAATCTAAAACAGCCAGACGATGCGCTTCAGGTTTGCTCAGGCGCTTTTCTTTACTGTAGGAAAAAATGCTGGTGGTTAATAAAACGGTCGCATCAGACAATACTTCCCAATGTGTTACCAGTATGGCCTGACTGCCGGCATAAAAAAACGCTTTTCCAAGACCTGACAGTCCTTCTGCACCTGGAGTGCCATTGGCAGCCGCAGTATTACAGGCGGATAATACAATGAAATCCGCATTTAAATTCAATTGGGCGATTTCACTTGCCGTCAATAAACCATTATTGTTGCTGTCAATGGCATCCATGGAGGGTGTTAAAACTAGTGCCGGCTCAAAAAGCCCTTCAAAATCACCTGACATTAAACCATGAGTGGCAAACTGTATAGTACGATATTTGTCCAG